>DASRSQ010000064.1:0-4731 GCA_035656475.1 Gemmataceae bacterium
CCCTCAAGCAGGCGAACGCGAACACCAAGGACAAGAACACGACGAGCTACATGCGAGCCCTGGTTTATCTCGCCAAGGGGGACGTCGACCGCGCGAAGCCAGAGGTCAGCGTGCTGCAGGGGCTGTACCAGACCGGTCGCGGGAACAAGGAGCTCGAGCTGCGCATCTGGCTGACGCAGGGCCTGCTCCAGTGCGCGACCGGTCATGGCGACGATGGCCTGAAGCTGCTGGCGAAGACGATCGACAAGACCAAGGACGACTACAACAAGCACGCCTGGGGCCACGGCGCCTATTACATGGAGTACTGGGGCATCGGCGCTCTGCGCGCCAACAAGCTCGATGTCGCCGAGGAAGCGTTCCAGGAAGCGCTCGCGCACGACGCGGGCTCGGTGCGCGGCGCCATCGGCATGATGGTGGTGTGCGAGCGGACTGGCCGCATGGAGGAGATGAATCGCTTCGCCGAGCTGGCCCAGCGCTGCTGGCGCAAGGCGGATCCGGGCCTGATCCAGTCGGAGCTGGAGTACATGCGCGCTCAGGGCTCCGCGAGCGCGTCAGCCGATCGGTAAGCGTTGGAGGTGAGCGATGATCGTTGCAACGCCGGAACCAGAAACGAATGAAATCCGCACGCTGGCGGACCTGATGGAGCGTCTTGGCGACGTGCCATTGAATCGCGTGCGCTTTCATCCCGCTCCGGGCACCGCAACCATCGACGATGTCGAACGTATCCGGGCAAAAGAGGGCTACACTTGCGAATTGGTCGATGGCGTGCTCGTGGAGAAGACGATGGGCATGATCGAATCGATGCTCGCGGTCTACCTGGCGGGCTTGCTAGATAACTTCGTTCGTCCACGCAATCTGGGTATTGTCCTCGGTCCCGATGGAACCTTGCAGATTGCCGCCAACCTCGTCCGTATCCCGGATGTCGCCTACATTGCTTGGAGTCGCTTTCCCGATGGCAAGTTGCCCGTGGAGCCGGTGCCCCTCATCGTGCCCAACCTGGCAGCGGAAATCCTGAGCAAGGGTAACACTCTCAAGGAGATAGCGATCAAGCGCGAAGAGTATTTTGATTCAGGCGTCGAATTGGTCTGGGAATTCGATCCCAGGACGCGCACCACATATGTATTTACGTCGCCGACAAATCCCGTAATTTTGGGCGTGAATGACACGTTAGACGGCGGAACGGTGTTGCAAGGATTCACTCTTTCACTCAGGGACTTTTTCGGCGAAATGGACCGGCATGGTTAGTTGATCTTGGAGCCAACATGACGCGCATCGTTGCAATACTCACACTGCTCGCCTGCATCACAGTAGCATCGGCCGATCCGTGCAAGTCGGGGCCGCAACCCAACCAGCGCACCGGCCCGTATTCGGCGCTCGTTTGCGTTGGCAAGGAGCGCGGCACGCAGCACTGCTACGTCTGCGAATCCGCGGCCAAGCCGGTCGTCATCGTCTTTGCTCGCACTCTCAACGAGCCGCTCGGCAAGCTCGTCAAGAAGCTGGATGACGCGATCAAGAAGGAGAAAGCCGCCGACCTGCGGGCGTGGGTCACAATTCTCGGCGACGATCAAACGAAGATGGATCCGCTGGTCGTCAAATGGGCCCAGCAGCACGCGATCGGTCTGCCGTGCGCCGTCTTCGAGGACACCGTCGGCCCGCCGGCGTACTTGCTTGCGAAGGAGGCCGATGTCACGGTGCTGCTCGCGCTCAAGCAGAAGGTCGTCGCCAACTTCGCCTTTCGTGCCGGTGAGCTGAATGACTCCGCCATCGCGGACATCGTCAAAGCATTGCCGAAAATCGCTGTCGCGCCCGCGAAGAAATAAGGGGCTGGAACATGAAAACCTTCAAGAAACCTCACCAACGTCCGACTCCGCCGCCAATCGCGCTGACGCCCCGGCAAATCGCGCTGCGCAAGGTATACCGCGTGCTGACCGTGGTTGGTGGGATTGGGGCTTTCCTGGGAATCGCCACCTTGTTCACGCTCTACGGCCGCGAGTTGATCACACCGCGGCTGTCGCCCAAACTCGCCAGCGCCAAGGATCTGGAAATCGAGCCCAAGATCAACGAGAACAACAGGCCGTCCGGCGACGCGCCCGCAGGCATGGTCTGGGTTCCCGGCGGCCTCTTTTACATGGGCATCGACGATGCTGCATTTGACGACGCCGATTTGCATGGCGTGTACGTCGATGGCTTCTGGATGGACAAGACCGAAGTCACCAACGAGCAATTTGCGAAATTCGTCGATGCAACCAAGTACGTGACCGACGCGGAGAAGCCGGTCAATCCCAGGGACTTTCCGGAGGTGCCCGCGAAGGAATGGACGCCCGAGAAACTGAAGCCGTTCTCGATTGTGTTCGAATGCCCCCGGCCCGGCGAATACGATCTGGCCACGCATCAAGGCTGGTGGGACGCTCGCAAGGGCGCATGCTGGAAGCATCCGGAAGGCCCGAAGAGCACGATCAAGGGACGCGAAAAATATCCGGTCGTGCACATCAGCTACAACGACGCGATCGCCTATTGCAATTGGGCTAAGCGCCGCCTGCCGACCGAGGCCGAATGGGAATTCGCGGCCCGCGGCGGCCTCGACCGCAAGCTCTTCCCCTGGGGCGACGAACCAAAGCCCGACGGCAAGTGGATGTGCAACATCTGGCAGGGAAAGTTTCCCGTTGAGAACACCAGGGAAGACGGCTTCGAAGGGGCCGCTCCCGTCGGTTCCTTCCCGCCCAACGCCTTCGGCCTGCACGACATGTCCGGCAACGTATGGGAATGGTGCGCCGATTGGTACCAGGCGACCTACTACATGAAAAGCCCCCGGAACAATCCCAAGGGCCCCGACTCCGGTTTTGATCTGTCCGAAGTGGCCCAGAAACGCGTGCAGCGCGGCGGCTCGTTTCTCTGCGCCGACAACTATTGCGTCCGCTACGTCCTCGGCACGCGCGGCAAAGGCGAAATCGGCAGTTCCGCCAACCACATCGGCTTCCGCTGCGTCAAGGACGCCAAGTGATCGCCGCTCGCGGTTGAGAGTAGCGAACTCGCTCCGCGAGTTCAGCCGCACTCGCGGAGCGAGGTCTCTACACTCGGCCGTTGGCGGCATAGCAAGAGGATCGAACCATGACCAGTGTTCGCGATTTCGGCGCGCGTGGCGACGGCAAGACCGATGACACCCAGGCGATCTCGCACGCTATCCAGAAAGGGGACGGCGCGATCCACTTCCCGCGCGGCGACTACCTCATCTCGCGAACCCTGCGAATCCCCATGCAAACGCATGGCCGGCTGTCGATCGACGGCGCCGGCGGCACGCCTCGCATCCTCATGAATGCCGCCGGCCCCGCGATTCACCTGATTGGCACGCATCGGCGCACCGCCGATCCGACGCACTTCACCGACGATGAATGGCGGCGAGAACGCATGCCCATCGTGCAAGGGCTCGAAATCGTCGGCATGCACGCTCAGGCCGATGGCATTCGCGTCGAGGGCATCATGCAGCCGACGCTGCATCAGCTCCTCATCCGCAAGTGCCGGCACGGCATTCACCTCGCCAATCGCGCCCGCAACGTCATCATCTCCGATTGCCATATCTACGATAATTCCGGTATCGGCGTCTTTCTGGATGCCATCAACCTGCACCAGATCAATATCCATGGCAACCACATCAGCTACTGCAAGCAAGGCGGCATCAAGGTCGTTGCCAGCGAGGTGCGCAACATCCAGATTTGCTCGAACGACATCGAGTACAACTACGACCTGAAAGCCGACGGCTGCGCGGACGTCTATTTCGATTGCCGCGAGGGAACGCTGCGCGAGGGAACGCTGGTCGGCAACACCATCCAGGCGAAGGAAAGCCCCGGCGGCGCCAATGTTCGCCTGGTCGGCGCCAAGGATCATCCGAATGCCGTCGGCCTGTTCACGATTTCCGGCAACCTCATCGGCAGCCAGGCGCGGGCCATCGATCTGCACGCGTGCCGGGCCGTCGTCCTCGCGGGCAACAGCATTTACTCGGGTTATCGCCAATCGATCTGGGCCGAGAACGCGGAGCATCTCGTCATCGGCGCCAACACGATCGATCACAATCCGGAATACAAGGGGAACTCGACCGATCAGGTGGTGCTGCGAAGTTGCCGCAACGTGTCTCTGACCGGTCTGGTGCTGCAGCACACGCGCCCGGCAACCGAAGCAGTCACGAGCAGCATGGAGATTCGCGGCTGCCAGAACGTCAACATCGTCGGCGTCCAGATTCACGCCGCCCGCGGCCGCGGCATCGCGCTCGAGAACAGCCAGGTGGTGCGCGTCGCTGACAGCACGATCCGTGGCACGCCGGACGACAAGGCGTATCGCGCCGCGCTGACCGTTGACGCGCAGTGTGCGCGCGTGATGGTCGTCAACAACTTCCTCGGCCGCGGCGCCGACGGCGCCTTCGATCTTCCCGCGGCGCGTGGCACCGCGTCGGGGAATGTCATGATCTGAGCGCGTGCCCCGATACGTCCTGCCCAATCCCGATGAGCGGCCGCAAGGACCTCTCGACCATAAGGACGCAGCAAATCCCAAGGGCTAGTTCGCACAGTCCAGTGCGGTTTCGCTCATTTTTTCCTTGAACAGCAAAGACACATCGGACAAGAGGCAAGCGGAACTTGGCCTGAAAGCGGGTGTTGAGGCGATTCCCTCATCTCGATCTCCCAGGGTATGAAAAATGCCCTACGAGGAATTAGGTAACGTTACTTCGAGTCGAGTTGAAAA
>DASRSQ010000065.1:0-2732 GCA_035656475.1 Gemmataceae bacterium
AAGCTAATCGAGCCGCGCACCCTGAAGGGGTTTCGCGATTATCTCCCCGAATTGATGATCCCGCGCGAGTGGATGCTGGACCAGGCCCGGCGCGTCTATCGCAGCTACGGGTTTGCACCGATCGACACGCCAGCCCTCGAATACGCCGAGATCCTGCTCGGCAAAGGGGGCGAGGAATCGGACAAGCAACTCTATCGCTTTCAACACCACTCGCACGACATCGCGCTTCGCTTCGACCTGACGGTCCCCTTCGCACGCTTTGCGGCTCAATACATCGGCCAGCTCGGCACGCCATTCAAGCGTTACCACATGGGCCCCGTCTGGCGCGGCGAGAACACGCAAAAAGGCCGCTATCGCGAATTCTGGCAGTGCGACTTCGACACGATTGGCACCACGTCGAACGCGGCCGACATCGAGGTCGCGCTCGTCATCCACGACCTGATGCGCGGGCTGGGCCTCGATCGCTTCGTCATCCATGTCAACAATCGCCTGGTGCTCAATGGCCTGCTGGAGGAGATTGGCCTGACGGGCAAAACGGCGGCGGTGTTGCGTGCGCTCGACAAGATTGCGAAAGTCAGCCGGGAGGAAGTGCAGGCGGAGATGGCCGAGCGCGCCGGCGTGTCGGGAGAGCAATCGGGCCGGCTGCTCGATTTCGTGCAGACGACGGGAACGAACGCGGAGATTCTCGAGCGTCTCAAACGCGAGTTCGGGAGCAACGCCAAGGCATCCGACGGCATTGCGCGCCTGGACGAGTTGCTGGCCGCCAGCGCGAAGGCCGGAATTCCGCATGGTATGATCGTGCTCGATTTGTCGATCGCACGCGGGCTTGATTATTACACCGGCACCGTCTACGAGACGTTCCTGACCGACATGCCGAAGATCGGCAGCGTCTGCAGCGGCGGCCGTTACGACAACCTCGCGGGGCTCTATACGAAGCAATCGCTGCCCGGCGTCGGCGCCTCGCTGGGCCTCGATCGCTTGCTCGCGGCGCTCGAGGAATTGAAGTTGCTACACGGCACCGCTACGCCGGCGCCGGTACTCGTTGTGCAGTTCAGCGCCGAACGCATCGGCGACTATCAACGCATGGCGCGCAACCTGCGTGCCGCCGGCATCGGCGCGGAGGTTTTCCCCGATGCGAAGAAGATCGGCCAGCAGTTTCAGTATGCGGAGAAGCGGGGCCACAAGCTCGCGCTGATCGCGGGGCCGGACGATTTCGCCGCGGGAACGTGGAATGTCAAGGACCTGGCGAAGCGCGAGGAGAAGAAGGGCGTGCCGGACGCGGACGTCGTCGCGTTGGTGCGAACGATGTTGGCCGTTTAGCCGCAACGCAGCAGGCGTGCGCGGACGTGACCCACAGTCGACGCACGACATCGAACCCGCGCACCCCTTCGGGGTAGCGGCTAAACTTGGGCGAATTGCCTCATGGATCGCAGCAATCCCTACGAAACGGCGTTCGAAGCGTTCCTGCGCGAGCAAGGGCTGTGCTACGTCGCCGTCGATGAGGCGCGCCGGGCGGTCCTTGGTGATGTGCCGGTCAAGAATCTCGATTTCATCGTGCTCGGTCCCACTGGCGCGCGGCTGCTCGTCGATGTCAAGGGCCGCCGATTTCCGGGCGGGCCGGCCGACAAACCGCGCTATGTCTGGGAAAGCTGGGCGACGCGCGATGATGTCGACGGGCTCACGCACTGGCAGGGGCTCTTCGGCAACGACTACCTGCCGCTCTTTGTCTTCATGTATCGCGTGATGCCGACGGTGACATTGCCGGCCGAGACGCTCGATGTCTGGCGGCACAAGGGGGAGACGTACCTCTTGCGTGGGGTCCGGCTCGACGAGTATCGTCAGAATATGCGGGTGCGCAGTCCGAAGTGGGGCACGGTCCACCTGTCGAAGGATACCTTCGAGAAAATCGTGCGGCCGTTCCGCTATTACAGTCACGAATGTCCCGTGGAGAAGGTGAGCGAAGAAAATGATGGGCCGGATCAAGCCAGGCATTTGTCAGAAGTCACTCGGGCTGCCCTTCAGACGTTCGTTGCCGGCGGCGCAGAAAATTGGCGCGGCCGGGCTCGAACTGGAAGCGATGGGGGAGCTGACGCCGGGCAACCTGACGCAGACGGGCCGCCGTGAGATCACGCATCTCTTGCGCTCGCACAACCTCGCGCCTTCGGCGATCTACTGCCCGCTGCGCCGCGGCCTTGATATTGCCGAGAACCTGGAGCCGCGACTGGCGCACATCCGCGACACCATGGCACTCGCCTTCGATCTCGGGCCGCGGCTCGTCGTGATACCGATCGGCAAGGTGCCGGAGAAGGAAGACGATCCCGCTTACGCGCTGCTCAAGGAAGCATTGCTCGACCTGGGCCGGCACGGCGATCGCACCGGCGTAATCGTCGCGCTCGACGGCGTCGACAATCCGGCCAGCCTTGCCACGTTCCTGGACCGTCTCGATGTCGGCAGCCTTGGCGTCAACTTCAATCCCGGCCAGCTCGTCATCGCCGGCCAGAATCCGCATGATTCGATCAAGACGCTGGGCCGCCGGCTTATCTATGCGCATGCCCAGGATGCGCGACGCGTCAGCCCGGGACGCATGGGCATGGTCCCGCTTGGTCATGGCGATCTCGACTGGATTCAGATTCTCGCTGATTTCGAGGAAGTCGGCTATCGCGGCTATCTCACGGTCCTCGCCGATAACCAGGCGGAAGCGGCCGCGGGACTGGCATTTCTGCGACGGTTCC
>DASRSQ010000066.1:0-24097 GCA_035656475.1 Gemmataceae bacterium
CGAGGCCACGGCGTCGACGCGCAGGCCGTCGATGTGGTAGCGGTCGAGCCAGAACAGGGCGTTGCCGAGCAGGAAGTTGCGGACCTCGGAGCGGCCGTAGTTGAAGATCTTCGTCCCCCAGTCGCGGTGCTCGCCCAGCCGGGGGTCCTCGTGTTCATACAGATGCGTGCCGTCGAAGAAGCCGAGCCCGTGGACATCGCGCGGGAAGTGGGCGGGGACCCAGTCGAGCAGGACGCCGATGCCCGCCTGGTGCAGCTTGTCGACGAGAAAGCGAAAGTCGTCGGGGGTGCCGAAGCGACTGGTCGGGGCGAAGTAGCCGACGGTCTGATAGCCCCAGGATGCATCGAGAGGATGTTCGCTGACCGGCAGGAACTCGACGTGCGTGAAGCCCATGTGCTTGACATATTCGACAAGCTGCACCGCAAGTTCGCGATAGGTCAGCCAGCGATTGTGATCCTCGGGAATGCGCCGCCAGGAGCCAAGGTGGACCTCGTAGATCGAGATCGGGGCGGTCAGCGCATTCGCCTTGCCGCGCGTCGCCATCCAGTCAGCGTCGTTCCATTCGTACTTGCTGAGATCCCATACCTTGGAGGCGGTCTGCGGCCGAATCTCGGAGGCGAAGCCGAAGGGGTCCGCCTTTTCGGAGCGATAGCCGAGATAGCGTGAGTTGACGGCGAACTTGTAGAGAGTGCCTGGCCCGAGGTTGGGGATAAAACCGGCCCAGACGCCGGACGAGCCGCGCGGCTGCAGCGAATGCGACCCGGGCTGCCAGTAGTTGAAATCACCTAGGACCGAAACCGCATCGGCATTGGGGGCCCAGACGGCAAAGTGCACGCCGGCGACGCCATCCTCTTCGACGAGATGGGCGCCGAGCTTTTCGTAAAGGCGATTGTGGTTTCCTTCGCCGAAGAGATAAAGGTCATAGTCGGTGAGGAATGGATTCATGCGGTGACCGTTTGGTGATTCGGGGGCGGACGAAATGATTCTATGCGACGGACGAGCAAACGGCATACCAAGCATTGCGTGCGCACGGTTATTACGTAGGCGCAAGCTGCCAGCTTGCAGAACAATTCCAAACCGGCCAATCAAACGATTAACCTGCGCGAATGCCGATCAGATCGGGATATACTTGCGGAGGTTACAGTCGGCTGTCCTCGCACGTGCGCTGATGAAGTGATCACGTAGAGGCATGGGCCCCCTCGAGGATTACACCCATTCTACCGGCGATTAGCCGCGATAACCACATTGCCGTCACCTCTGCAAACGCGACAATAGCTATATCAACCTAATTTCGCTCCCGAGGTCTCCGACATGGCCAATTCCTTCAACAGCAAAGCATCCCTCTCTGTCGATGGCGCCAGCTACACGATTTACCGGCTCGATGCGGTCTACAAAAAGTATCCGCAAGCCGAGCGATTGCCGTTCTCGCTCAAGATTCTGCTCGAGAATCTGCTGCGCACCGAGGATGGCGTCAACGTGACGGCGAACGACATCGCGACGCTCGCCCAGTGGGACGCGAAGGCGGAGCCGAACAAGGAGATCGCGTTCACGGTCGCGCGCGTGCTGTTGCAGGACTTCACCGGCGTGCCCGCGGTCGTCGACCTGGCGGCGATGCGCGATGCGATGAAGGCGATGGGAGGCGATCCGGGCAAGATCAATCCGCTGCAGCCGGCCGAGCTGGTCATCGATCACTCGGTGCAGGTCGACAACTTCGGCGCCGCCAACGCGTTTCAGCTCAACACCGACCTCGAGTACGATCGCAACAAGGAACGCTACGTCTTCCTGCGCTGGGGCCAGAACGCGCTGCGCAACTTCAAGGTTGTGCCGCCCGAGACCGGCATCGTGCACCAGGTCAACCTCGAATACCTCGCGCGCGTCATCTTCCTCGACGAAGCGACCAAGACGCTCTATCCCGACACGCTCGTCGGTACCGATTCGCACACGACCATGATCAACGGCCTTGGCGTCCTCGGCTGGGGCGTCGGCGGCATCGAAGCGGAAGCGGCCATGCTTGGTCAGCCGGTGTCGATGCTGATCCCGCAAGTCGTCGGCTTCAAGCTGCACGGCCAGCTCCCCGAAGGCGCGACCGCGACCGATCTCGTCCTCACGGTCACGCAGATGTTGCGCAAGAAAGGCGTCGTCGGCAAGTTCGTCGAGTTCTACGGCCCCGGCCTCGATTCGATGCCGTTGGCCGACCGCGCGACCATCGCCAACATGGCCCCCGAATACGGCGCCACCTGCGGCATCTTCCCGATTGACGAAGAGACGCTGATCTACCTTCGTCTCACGGGCCGCAGCGAGGCCCAGATCAAGCGCGTCGAGGCGTATGCGAAGGAGCAGGGATTTTTCCGTACAGCGAAATCGGTGGATCCTATCTACAGCGACACGCTCGAACTGGACCTGGCGACCGTGGTGCCATCGCTCGCGGGCCCGAGTCGGCCGCAGGATCGCGTCGCGCTCAAGGACGTGAAGTCATCGTTCCTCGCGGCGTTGCCGAACCTCAAGATCAAGAAGAAGGACGCCAAGCCCGCGAAGATCGAGCTGCTGCAGTCGGGCGCGAATGCTCCGGCGCCGGCCGGCGCTTTGCCCGCGGAGGACGGCAAGGTCGTCATCGCGGCGATCACGAGCTGCACCAACACGTCGAACCCGTACGTCCTGATCGCGGCCGGCCTCGTCGCCCAGAAAGCCGCCGAACGCGGACTGACAACGAAGCCATGGGTGAAGACGAGCCTCGCGCCAGGATCGAAGGCGGTCACCGACTATCTGATTCAGGCTGGCCTGATGCGTTCGCTAGAACAGCTTCGCTTCTTCCTCGTCGGCTACGGCTGCACCACCTGCATCGGCAACAGCGGCCCCCTTTCCGCGGATATCTCCAAGGTCATCGGCGATCACGAACTCGTCGTCGCCAGCGTCCTCTCGGGCAACCGCAACTTCGAAGGTCGCGTCCATCCCGAGGTGCGGGCGAACTACCTCGCCTCGCCGCCGCTCGTGGTGGCGTACGCCATCGCCGGGCAGGTCGATTTCGATTTCGCGACGCAACCGCTCGGCACCGGCAAGGATGGCAAGCCAGTCTTCCTCAAGGACATCTGGCCCACGCAGGCCGAGGTGCGCGACATGGTCGCCAAGTCGGTCAAGGCGGAGGCGTTCAAACGCATCTACGCCGACGTCTTCACCGGCGACGCCCACTGGCAGAAGCTGCACGTCCCATCGGGCGACCGCTTTGCCTGGGACGGGAAAAGCACCTATGTCAAGCATCCGCCGTACTTCGAGAACATGCCGAAACAACCCGGCGCGATCAGCGACATCCACGGCGCCCGCGTCCTCGCCCTGCTCGGGGATAGCATCACCACCGATCACATCTCCCCCGCCGGCTCGATCAAGAAGGACAGCCCCGCCGGCAAATACCTGATGGACAACGGCGTCCAGCCCGCTGACTTCAACCAGTACGGCGCCCGTCGCGGCAACCACGAGGTCATGGTCCGCGGCACCTTCGCCAATGTCCGCCTCAAGAACAAGCTCGCCCCCGGCACCGAAGGCGGCGTCACCCGCCACCTCCCCGACGGCGCCCCGATGTCGATCTTCGACGCCGCCATGCAATACAAGCAAGAAGGCACGCCGCTGCTGATTCTCGCCGGCAAGGAGTACGGCAGCGGCAGCTCGCGCGACTGGGCCGCCAAGGGCCCGTGCCTGCTCGGCATCCGCTTCGTCATCGCCGAGAGCTACGAACGCATCCATCGTTCGAACCTCGTCGGCATGGGCATCCTGCCCTTGCAGTTCAAGTCCGGCGAAAGCGCCGAGTCGCTGGGGTTGACGGGAGAAGAGGTGTACGACGTCGCTGGCCTCGCGGAATCGCTGAAAGGCAACAAGACGATCCGCGTCGCCGCCAAAAGCGGCGATGGCAAGTCGAAGACGTTCGACGCCATCGTCCGCATCGACACGCCGCAGGAAGTGCTGTACTACCAGCACGGTGGCATCTTGCAGTTTGTGCTCCGGCAATTGCTGGCGGGCAAGTGATGGGATGGATACGGGAGCCGATCGCCGGCAGATAACTGGTGTCCGTCAAGGCATCGGTGAGGGATCGCGAATTTTTGGAAGCTGGCCTTCGGCACCATTCCGCGAGAATTGGGGCTGTAGAACCCATCTAAGCCTTGACAAAGCACCAGCAGCCGAGCGAGAGGAGGCAGAGGTTGAGACAGGGCCACCTGTCCACCTTGTCCCGCTGGGCCATGCGAGCGCGAGTCTCGCGAGTCTCGCTTATTTGAAGGCTAATCCGATTGGACCGTCGCGCGCATGCCAGTCGGGCAAAAAATGATAAGATGAGACTGTTAATAAGCCCTTCTCATCGTGTAAACTAAATCAAATTCCCCAGAATCCCTGGATCATCATCTGATGTCCGCGCTGGATCAGGCTCATCTGAACGATTTGCAGACGCGCCGCGATCTTCTCGATCGGCTCAAGGAGTCAAAACTCCTGGCCACGGAAGAGCTTGAGCGTGCGGACACCCTTGCGCCCGGCGGCGGCGCCAAGGTCCTCGGGCCCGCGCTCGTCGAGGCCGGCCTCCTCACCGACTACCAACTCGAACTGATCCTCGCCGGCAAGCACGAACGCCTCCGCATCGGCAATTACGATATCCTCGATAAACTCGGCACCGGCGGCACCGGCACTGTCTACCGCGCCCGCCATCGCAAGATGAAACGTGTCGTCGCCCTCAAGGTGCTCGCCCGAAACCTGTGCAAGGACAAGAGCTTCGTCCAGCGCTTCCAGCGTGAAATCGAGACCATCGCTCAGCTCAGCCATCCGAACATCGTGATGGCGTATGACGCCGACGAAGCGAAGGTCGGCCATTACCTGGTCATGGAGTTCGTCGCCGGCCAAGACCTCGCCAGCGTCGTCCAGAAGCACGGCCCGATGGGCGTAGCCGAGGCGGTCGGCTGCATCCTGCAAGCGGCACGTGGTCTCGCCTACGTCCATGCTCGCAAGATCATTCATCGCGACATGAAGCCGGCCAACCTGCTGCGTGACGCGGAGGGCATTGTCAAGGTCACCGACCTAGGCCTGGCACGCTATGGCCGGGGCGCCCTGGTCAGCAACAGCCTGACCCAGGCAGGCGGTGTGCTCGGCACCGTCGACTACATGCCGCCCGAGCAAGCGGTCGATTCGACCAACCTCGATCATCGTTCCGACATCTCCAGCCTCGGCGCCACGCTCTATTACCTCCTCATCGGTGGTCCGCCTTATCCCGGGCAGACGATGGTGGAGACCATCCTCAAGCATCGCGAGGCCCCGATTCCGTCGCTGATCGACGCCCGGCCCGATGTGCCGCCGGCGCTCGATGAACTGTATCGCCGGATGATGGCGAAGATGGTCGAGCAGCGCGTGCAGTCGATGAGCGACGTGGTCTGCGGCCTGGAGATGATCTACTCCACACTCGCCGACGCGCCGGCGATGTCGCTGTTATTGCCTGGGTTCGTGGAAGACGTCAAGCCGGTGCGCACGCACAGCGATACGCTGGCGGCGCCGGTGTCCTTCGCGACCGAGACGCCGTCGCTCGAACCCGGCGGCATGCTGAAAGTGCTGCTGGTCGAACCTTCGAGTACGCAGACGAAGATCATCCGCAGACACCTGGAAGACCAGGACGCGATTCCCGATTTGGCGATTGCGGCGGTTTACAACGGCGCTGACGCCATCAAGGCGATTCGCGCGGAGTGCCCGCATGCAGTCGTCAGCGCCATGCACTTGCCCGACATGACCGGCGTGCAACTGGCGCAGCGGATCCGCGCGGAACGAGCGTCGTCCTTGCCGGGATTCGTATTGATTTCCAGCGAGGAGGAAAGCCCCGAGGCGTGTTCGTTGACGCGTTGCGGGCAGGCGATCCTGTTGCAGAAGCCGTTCACCGGCGACAAGCTGATCGAGGTGCTGGGCCTGGTATGGGGCAAGCCGACGCGTGCCGCCCAGCAGACGGGGAAACCGCGCGCGGCCGCACGGGTGCTGCTCGTGGACGATAGTGCGGCGGCACGCACGCATATCCGCACTGTGCTGACGGGGCTCGGTTTCGTGCAATTCGCGGAATCAACCGACGGCGCCGAAGCAGTTGCCGCCCTGGCGCGCGAGAGCTTTGACCTGATCGTCACGGATTACAACATGCCGTTCATGGATGGCAGCGGCCTGATCGGCTATCTCCGCCACAACCCCGCGACCGCGTCAATTCCGGTCATCATGGTGACGACCGAACAGGACCCGGCCAAGCTGAACGCCGTCGAGAAGCTCGGCGTGTCAGCGATCTGCGACAAGACTTTTGCCCCCGCCGTCGTCAGCGAGTTGCTGGAGCAGATGGCATTTCGTTAAGCCCTCGTTCCCAGGCTCTGCCTGGGAACGCATTACCCGCGAGGCTCTGCCGCGCGGTGAGTACGCTGGTGGGGATGTGTCGCTCGGTCCGCGTGGGGAAAGGTCACAGCAAGAGGAGTCTCTGCGAGGCAGAGCCTCGCGGGTTGTGCGTTCCAAGGCAGAGCCTGGGAACGAGGTAACAGAATAGGTTCGCCGGATTTGACATGAACGATACAGTTCGTGAGTTTCTGCTGGAGACTCACGAGAACCTGACCCAACTGGATCTCGACCTTGTCACGCTGGAGAAGGAGCCCACCGAGCGAGAGACGCTGGCGCGCGTATTTCGCACCCTGCATAACATCAAGGGGACGGCGGGCTTTCTGGGCCTGATGAAGTTGCAATCCGTCTCGCACGCGGCCGAGAACCTCCTCAGCCGGCTCCGCGCGGGGGAACTCTTCTTCAACGCGATGATCGCTGGCGCCCTGCTCGAAGCGGTGGACGCGATCAAGGAGATGCTGGTCGCGGTCGAGAAGACGGAGGGGGACGGGGCCAAGGACTACGCCGACCTGATCGCGTCGCTCGGCGAAATCCGCGCCGCCGACACCGGTGAGGTGCCACCCGTGCCGGCTTCGCCGCCGACGTTGAGCGTGCCCAGCGCGATCGTGCCGTCGTCCTCGCAGATGCTCGAGAAGCCGTTCCCCGGCTCGACATCGCAGGTGTTCGACAAGCCAGTGCTTTCCGGGTCGTCGCAGGTCTTCGAAAAGGGAATGCCGCTCCCCAAGCCGGCCTCGCCCGGTCCGAAGATGCCCGATAGCGGCACGATCTACATACCTGCCAAGAAGGCGCCGCGCACCGACGCGGTGCCTCCTGGGGCCAAGCTTCCGCAGGCGCCGCCCCCGGTCACAATCACGTCACCAATCCGGCTTGCGCCGTCGCAGCCTGCCGCCCCGGAGCCCGTTCCTTCCGCTCCCGCCGAGGTCGCTCACGATTCGCGCGCTCCAGCCGTCTCCGATACCTCGATCCGCGTGGACGTCAACTTGATCGACAAGATCATGGCGCTCGTCGGCGAGCTGGTCCTGGCTCGAAATCAAATCGTGCAGGTCGCCGAGACGCACAAGCTGCCCGACCTCGTGAGCCCGGTCCAGCGCCTCAACGCCCTTACCACCGACCTGCAGGCGGGCGTCATGAAGACGCGCATGCAGCCGATCGGCAACATCTGGACCAAGTTCCCGCGCCTCGTCCGCGATCTCGCTCTCG
This sequence comes from Gemmataceae bacterium, assembly GCA_035656475.1. Taxonomy (GTDB): domain Bacteria; phylum Planctomycetota; class Planctomycetia; order Gemmatales; family Gemmataceae; genus SIAQ01. The sequence goes on from DASRSQ010000066.1 coordinate 7,582, forward strand.
CCTGCAAAAAGCAGGTTCGCCTCGACATGGAAGGCCGCGAGACGGAGCTCGATCGCACCATCATCGAGGCCATCCGCGATCCGCTCACGCATGCCGTGCGCAATGCCATCTATCACGGCATCGAATCACCAGAGGAACGCAAGGCGGCCGGCAAACCGGCCGAAGGCCGACTCGTCCTGCACGCCTCGCACGAAGGGGGCAAGGTCATTATCCAGATCTCGGATGATGGCCGCGGCATCGATCCCCAGCGCGTGCGCGAACGTGCTCTCAAGTCCGAGGTGCTGACCGAGGAAGACGCCCAGCACATGAGCGATCCCGAGCTGATCGGACTCGTCTTCCTCCCCGGCTTCTCGACCGCCGAAAAGGTCGACAACTTCGCCGGCCGCGGCGTCGGCATGGATGTCGTTCGCACCAATGTCGAGAAGATCGGCGGCACCGTCGAGATCGAAAGCCAGGTCGGCCGCGGCACCACGATCAAGCTCAAGATCCCGCTCACGCTCGCGATCATTCCCGCCATTGTCGTCAGCAGCGGCGGCCAGCGCTACGCGATTCCGCAGGTCAGCCTGCTCGAACTCGTCTGCCTCGACGCCGAGCTGGCCCGCCTTGGCATCGAATACATCCACGAGGCGCCGGTGTATCGCCTGCGCGGCCAGTTGCTGCCACTCGTGCATCTGAGCCGACAGATCCGCGTCGATGAAGTTCCCGCCGACACGTTCAACATGGTCGTGCTGCAAGCGGACGAACGCCAGTTCGGCCTGGTCGTCGACGCGATTCACGACACGCAGGAGATCGTGGTCAAACCGTTGCCGAAGCAATTGAAGCCGATCAACGCCTTCTCCGGCGCCACGATCATGGGGGACGGCCAGGTCGCACTGATTCTCGACGTGATGGGCCTGGCGCAGCGAGCACGCGTGCTGAGCGACATGCGCGTGCGCACCACGAGCGACAAGCCGGCACCCCATATCGAACCGAAAGAGGAGCGGCAGTCGATTCTGCTGGTTGCCGCCGCCGATGGCACGCGTATGGCGATACCGCTGACCTCAGTGAGCCGGCTGGAGGAATTTCCGCGTTCGGCGCTGGAAAAAGTCGGCGCGCGCAGCGTCGTGCAGTACGGCGACAAGATCATGCCGCTGATCGATGTCTCGCGTGCATTGCGGCTCAAGCGCAACGGCCGGAGCAACGGCGCCAACGGCCACCATGCAACGGCGGACACCATTCAGGTCGTCGTGCATGGCAGCGGCGATCGCAGCGTCGGTCTCGCGGTCGGCAGCTTCGTCGACATTGTCGAAGAATCGTATTCGTCGCGCACCCAATCCGATCGACCGCATGTTCTGTTCAGCGCGGTCGTGCAGGGGCGCGTGACCGAGTTCCTCGATGTCGAAAGCGTGATCCGCGCCGCCGCCCCGAGCCAAGACGACGATCCGACGGCAAGCCGCACCGGCAGCATCGCCGGCCGGCGAGGAGGCAATCCATGATGCCTCGGCAGTACTGCACGTTTTTCGTGGAAGGCCAGTATTATGGTCTCGATGCGGTGCGAGTGCAGGAGATCCTGTGCGCTCAGCGCATGACGCCGGTGCCCCTGGCGCCGCCGATGGTGCGCGGGCTGATCAACCTGCGCGGACAGATCGTGATGGCCCTCGACCTGCGGCATCGCCTGGGCATGAAGGAACGTCCCGCCGCCGATGTGCCGGTCAACGTCGTGTTGCAAGCGTCCGATGGCGCGGTGAGTTTGCTGGTCGACGAGATCGGCGACGTGGTCGAGGCGCCGCAAGGCGATTTCGAGCGTCCGCCGGAAACATTGAGCGAAAGCGTGCGCGACATGATCCTCGGCACCTACCAGCTCGCGGATCGCTTGCTGATGGTCCTCGATGCCGACGAGGTCGTGCGTGTGGATTGGGACAAGGAATGAGCGCCTGCGGCGTTGCGGCTACTCGTATTCAGGAATGTAAGACGCGCGTAGGACGGGCATCCCTGCCCGTCCATACGTCGCAGGCGCTTTCGGGACGGGCAAGAATGCCTGTCTTACGTACGCTTTGTTAACCTGAAGGTCAGTACATAGCGGATACATTAACGCCGAACATCGGCGTGTTGATACAGCACCCCAGCTGGCGAACAGGTAGCGGAGACATTGCGATGAACTGGTTCGTGCACCTGAGCACCTTCAAGAAGATGATGGTCGGCTTCGGCCTGCTCGGTTTGATCACGGCTGGCGTGGGCTGGTACGGCGTCAACCAGATCGGCGAACTGAGCGAGAAGATCGGCGCTGCCTACAACGACAAGCTCGCGCCGCTCAAGATGCTCAACGAAATCGAGGACGATTTACAGGATCTCTATCACGCCAGCTACAAAATGTTCACGCTCGTGGGTAAGAAATCCGCCGAGGAGGCGAAGCAAACGATCGGAACCATCGACACGCGCCTGCCATCGCGCGTGGAGACCCTGCGCAATTCGCTGGCGGGCACCGACGAAAAAGCGAATCTCGACCGATTCTCGACGGCGTTTCAGGTTTATCAGAAATATCGCAAGGAAAAGATCGATCCTCTGGCTAACGAAACCGAGGCGGACAAGAGCAAGTTCGCCGCGGCGATGGCGGAAGGCGACAAGCTCTACAACGCCGCCTTTCGCGAGCTGAAGGACGTCATCCGGGCAACCCATACCTCCGGGGAGCGCAAGGCGGGGGAGACCGCAAAGAGCGTGCTATCCGATACGCGCACGACCATGATCGTGCTCGTTCTCGTCGGCGTAATTCTCGGCCAAATGGTCGGCGTGACGATCGCGCGCATGACTGCTGGACCGCTCAAGGACACGGTAAGGATTCTCGAGGCCGTCGCCGCCGGCGATTTGACCCGGCGCGTCACCGTCGATCGCGCGGATGAGATTGGCCAGATGTATGGCGCCCTGAATCTTGCCCTGGAACGCATGGGCAACGCGGTGCAGTCAATCGGCCATAACTCCGCGGTGCTCGGCAATTCATCGACCAAGCTTTCCGAGGTGAGCCAGTTGATGGCCGCGAATGCCGAGCAGACGGCGAGCCGGGCCAACGTCGCATCCGCCGCTGCCGAGGAGGTCAGCAACAACGTCACCACGGTTTCCACCGGCACCGAGCAGATGGGCGTCAGCATCAAGGAGATCGCCAAGAACGCCCACGAGGCGGCCCGCGTCGCCACCTCGGCGGTCCGCGTCGCGGAACGCACCAACACCACCGTCGCCAAGCTCGGCGAATCAAGCGCGGAGATCGGCAACGTCATCAAGGTCATCACCACCATCGCCCAGCAGACGAACCTGCTCGCGCTCAACGCGACCATCGAGGCCGCCCGCGCCGGCGAGGCGGGCAAGGGTTTCGCCGTCGTCGCTAACGAGGTGAAGGAATTGGCCAAGCAGACGGCTCATGCGACGGAGGACATCAGCCGCAAGATCGAGGCGATCCAGGAAGACACGAAAGGCGCGGTCGATGCGATCGGCCAGATCAGCAAGATCATCAACCAGATCAACGACATCCAGAACACGATCGCCAGCGCCGTCGAGCAGCAGACGGCAACGACGGGCGAGATCAGCCGCAATGTCGCGGAGGCGGCGCAGGGCTCGAACGAGATCGCCCATAACATCAATAGCGTCGCCCAGGCCGCGCGCAGCACGACGGAGGGAGCGAGCAACACCAAGAGTTCTGCCGAAGAATTGTCAAAAATCGCGGCGGATTTGCAGAAGCTGGTGTCACAGTTCAAATACTGAGGTGAATTTCAGCGATGTCGTAGCCGCAAGCTGCCAGCTTGCAGGCTGGAGTCGCCGGCGATTCGTCCCAAAACCGGACGCTTACGCGTCACTGCTCGCCGGCCGCTTGGGTATAGTACGGTAGGGAGAACCTTGCATGCGTGCGCTCGTGATCGATGATTCCCGTACCATACGGACAATCATCGGCAAAATCCTGAAGGAGATCGGCATGGATGTCGTCGAGGCCGGCAACGGCCGCGAGGGTCTCCACCAGATCAAACTGCATCCCGGCATCGAGCTGGTCCTCGTCGACTGGAACATGCCGGAGATGAACGGCCTCGAATTCATCCAGGCCCTCCGCGCCCAGCGTGCCTACGACCGCGTCCGTATTCTCATGGTCACGTCCGAGACCGAGTCCGAACAGGTGACCAAGGCCCTGACCGCCGGCGCCAACGAATACCTGATGAAGCCCTTCTCCCGCGAAATCCTGATCGCCAAGCTCGATTTGCTCAACATCTATGAGGAATGAGGCATGGCGAAGATTCGCGTGCTCGTCGTGGATGACGCTGTCGTGTTTCGCCGACTGGTCGCGGAAGAGCTGGCCCGCAATCCCGCCCTCGAAGTCGTCGGCACCGCCGCCAATGGCCGCATCGGCCTCGCGAAGCTCTCGCAGCTCAACCCCGATGTCGTCGTGCTCGATCTCGAAATGCCTGAGATGAACGGGCTCGAGATGCTGCGCGAGTTGCGCAAGTCGCATCGCCGGCTGCCGGTGATCATGTTCAGCTCGCTGACCGAGCGCGGCGCCACCGAGACGATCGAGGCACTGGCCCTTGGCGCTTCCGACTATTTCACCAAGCCCGCGTCGTCGGGCGGAATGGATGCGTCGCTGGACGTGATCCGCCGGCAACTGGTGCCGCAGATCAAGGCGTTGGCGGAAGGGGCCCGCGCCCGCGCGTCCCGCACTTCGACGGCGAAATCGCTACCGGCCGACGACGGCGGCCACGAGGTGCGTATTGTCGCCATCGGCGCGTCGACGGGCGGCCCGACGGCGCTGGCCGAGATCTTCACGCGCTTGCCGGGCGACCTTGGCGTGCCGATTGTGCTCGTGCAACACATGCCGCCGATGTTCACGCGTCTGCTCGCCGAACGCTTGACGGCCCAGTCCCCGGTGCGTGTTCAGGAAGGGGCGACGGGAACGGCATTGCAATCCGGCCAGGCCTGGATCGCGCCGGGCGATTTCCACATGGCAGTGACGCATGACGGCGCGAGCGCCCGCCTCCACGTCCATCGTGAGCCGCCCGAGAATTCGTGTCGCCCGGCCGTTGATGTATTGTTTCGCTCCGTGGCGAAGGTATTCGGCAAGCACGCGCTCGCCGTTCTACTCACCGGCATGGGTCACGATGGCGTGCGTGGCTGCGAGGCGGTGCGCGAGGCGGGTGGCCGCGTCATCGTGCAGGACGAGGCAACGAGCGTCGTCTGGGGCATGCCCGGCCAGGTCGCCAAGGCAGGACTCGCCAACCGCGTCCTGCCGATCTCGATGATCGCCGATGAAATCATGCGAAGTTGCCGACAGCAAGTAGCCGGGAGCCGTTAGCCGGCTGCCTGCTCCAAGGGTGTGACATGACCGATCAGGATTATGACTATATTCGCAAGTTGCTGCAGGAACGCACCGCGATCATGCTGGAACCCGGCAAGCAGTATCTCGTCGAATCCCGGTTGATGCCGATCGTGCGTCAATTGCATCTCGCGTCGATCAGCGATCTCGTCGCAAACATGCGCCAGCCCGATCCGGGCTTGCAGACGCAGGTCGTCGAGGCCATGGTCACGACCGAGACGTCGTTCTTTCGCGATCACGCTCCATTCGAGAGCCTGCGCAAGACGGTCTTGCCGGAATTGATTCGCAATCGACGCATCGAGCGGACGCTGAGCATCTGGTCGGCCGCATGCGCGAGCGGCCAGGAGCCGTACAGCATCGCGATCATGCTGCGCGAGCATTTCCCGGAGCTGGCGACGTGGCGCATCAACCTGCTCGCCAGCGACGTGTCGCGCGAGGTGCTGGCCCGGGCCGCCCAGGCGAGCTTCAACCAGATCGAAGTCAATCGCGGCATCCCGGCGGCGCTCCTGGTCAAATATTTCGAACAGCACGGCACCACCTGGCAGATTCGAGCCGACATCGCGAGCATGGTCAGGTTCCAGGACATCAACCTCGCCCTGGCCTGGCCCGCGTTGCCTCGCTTCGACCTGGTGCTCTTGCGCAATGTGATGATCTACTTCGACGTCGAAACGAAGAAATCAATCCTCGGCCGGCTCGGCCGTCTGCTGCGGCCCGATGGCTATTTGCTGCTGGGAGGCGCCGAGACGACGATCAATCTCGACGACTCCTATCGGCGCGTCGATAATTTGAAGTCCGGCTTCTACCGCCGCGAAGGCTAAAGAATGAAGGGTGACTGCTCGCCAAGGATTGCGTCGTCATCGTCCGCTTGGCGGTTTAGCGCTCTTCGTCGCTCGCAAGGGCGCGGCGAATTTGCAAGGGACGCGGTGCGCTAAACCGCCGAGCGGAGGATGACGACGCAAGCTATAGCGACCGGTCCCACCATCACGCAAGGTTTCCCATGGATATCGTCCTCTTTGCAAATTCGACAAACGAACGCGCCGCGCGATTCACGCATTTCCTTGAGGAAAAAAACGAGCGGCCCGTCCCGGTCGCGCCGGGGGCGCGTCTGCCGACGTTCACGGGCTTGCCCGGCGGCGCGGTCTATTTCGATCAAGGGGAGCCGAACCTGTTCGAACTCGTCGCGGAAGCGCGCGAGCGCATCCGCTATCTCGGCATCGCGCTGGTCGTCGTGACGGCGCGCGAGCTGCGTGCGGCCGGCGCCGACCTGGTGTGCGATCCGGGTACGCCGGACGCACTCCTCTACAAGGAACTCAGCAGCCGCTGTCAGGCACGCGAAGTGGACGCCGAGATGCGGCGGCAGTTGGCCGACCCGCTCAGCGCCGCGGTGTGCCAGGCGATTCGGCAGATGACTGGCATGGAGGCGACGCTGCAATCGGTGCACCGCCGCGAACAGCCCGCGGCGCTCGGCGACATCGTGGTGTCGCTGGAACTGACGTCCGCGGTGCCGGGATTGCTCGTGATGAACTTCAGCACAGCGACGGCCCAGGCGTTCGCGCGCCAGGTCTTCGCGGAGGTGCACGAGGAACCGACGCCCACGCTTGTGCAGGACTGCATGGGCGAGATCGCAAACGTCGTCGCGGGCCAGGCGAAGGCGCTGCTGCACGGGACGCCGTACCATTTCTCCTTTTCGCCGCCGCTGGTGCAACCCGCCCAGGCCGCCAAGTTCCCCGAGAGCATGTCGAGCCTGGTCCTCGCGTTCGATAGCGACGTCGGCGGCTGTGCGCTGCAGCGCTGCATGTGAGGTTTACAGATATGAAGCCCACACCCACGCCCGGACTTCACCAATGCAAAGTGTCCTTGCGTACATTCTCACATCATCGATAAAATGGTCGGGTGGGAGCAAACGAATAGGATATGGGGTGTGGCGCCACCCTCGTCCGCGGAGCATGCGTTGTGAAAGCTGCAGGAAGCCGCCGGCGCGTTGTGATTCTGGGTTCGACCGGGTCCATCGGGACCAGTTGCCTCAAGGTCATCGAGCATCTGCCTGATCGGCTCGAGGCGTTTGCCCTCACCGCCCATTCACGCTGGAAGGAGCTGGTCGAGCAGGCGTTTCGCTATCAGCCGCGCTATATTGCCGTCACCGATTCGGATGTCGCGCCGAATGTTTGGGGGCAGACGATGCCGCCGGGCACCCGGCTGCTTGATGGCGAGGATGCGATCGGCAAGCTGGTCAGCGATCCGGAAGTCGATGTCGTGTTGACGGCGATCGTCGGAGCGGCCGGGCTCAACGGCACGATGATCGCGCTCGATGCGGGCAAGACGATTGCTCTCGCCAACAAGGAAACGCTGGTGATGGCGGGGCAGCAGGTGATGGAGCTGGCCGCCAAGAAGCGCGTCGACATTCTGCCGGTGGACAGCGAGCATAGCGCCATCTTTCAAGCGATGCGGTCGGGGCGGGCCAGCGAGGTGGTTCGTGTGGTGCTGACGGGCAGCGGCGGGCCGTTTCGCGGCAAGAAGCGAAGCGATCTCGCCAACGTGACGCCGGAGCAGGCGCTCAAGCATCCGACCTGGAACATGGGCAAGAAGATCACGATCGACTCGGCCACCATGATGAACAAGGCCCTGGAGATCATCGAGGCCCGCTGGCTGTTCAATTTGCGGCCGGAGCAAATCGAGGTCATCATCCATCCGGAATCGATCATTCACTCGTTCGTGGAATTCAAGGATGGGTCAGTGGTCGCTCAGTTGTCGCCGCCCGACATGTGTTTGCCGATCCAGTATGCGTTGACGTATCCGGATCGCGTACCCGGGCCGGCCCGGCGTTTGTCGTGGGAAGAATTGACTCGCTTAAATTTCCAACAGCCGGACATGGAGACGTTTCCGGCGCTACAATTAGGTTACGAGGTGGCACGGCGCGGCGGGACGTGCGGTGCGGTGCTCAATGCCGCCAACGAGGCGGCAGTCGGCGCATTCCTGAATGGAACGCTGGCGTTTCTCGACATCCCGCGCGTTTGTCGAGACGTGTTGGATCATCATCATTTCAGCGAACGGCCCAGTCTGCGCGAGTTGATCGCACTGGACGGCTGGTCGCGCCAGGAGGTTGAGCGTTGGATAACAGCGAAGGCAGCAAGCCTGAATCGATAAAGCCGGAAGCGAATGCAAATTCCGACGCACTGCGTGCGGGCGAACCGCCGTACGCGCCTCCGCCCGAAGTGGAGATACCGGAGCCGGAACCTGGATTGTTCACGCCGACCAACATCGGCATCCTGGGCGTGCTGCTCGCGCTCGTGGTCGTTCTGCTGATGAAGTTCTCGCTGGAAGAGATCTGGTACGTCATCAAGGCGGGGCTGGGGCTATCGTTCGTCATCTTCGTGCACGAGCTGGGACACTTCCTCGCCGCCAAGTGGTGCGATGTCAACGTGACCACGTTCAGCATCGGCTTCGGTCCGGCCATTCCGGGCTGCCGATACAAGTGGGGCGAAACGACCTACAAACTGGCGATCCTGCCGCTGGGCGGCTACGTGCAGATGGTCGGGCAGGTCGATGGCGATGAATCGTCCGACGGCAGCGAGGATGATCCGCGCTCGTACCGCAACAAGACCGTCGCCCAGCGCATGCTCATCATCTCCGCCGGCGTCATTATGAACGCCATCTTCGCCGCCCTCTGCTTCATCGCGGTTTATCAAGGCAGCGGCAAGGAATATCCGGCCCCCATCATCGGCACCGTCGATTCCCGCTCCGAAGCGTTCGCGAAGGGGCTGCGCACCGATGCCCTGATCAGCGAGTTCGACGGCGATGCCCTGCCGACGTTCAGCGCCCTGCAGCAATCGGTGATAAACAGCATGGAAAATCAGAAGCTGTCGATCACCTATCAGCTCCCCGGCCGCGAGCCGATCAGCACCGAAATCGTCGCCCTGGATTCCGACAATTCCGATGGCAAGGCCCGCCGTCCGGTCATTGGCATCACCTCGGATTCGAAGCCGCAGTTCGCCCTGCGTGGCAATGCCAAGATGGGTCCCTATTACAAGGGAACACCGGCAGCCGAGGCGAAATTCGAGTCATCGGTTCCTGAGGCCGAAGCCAAGTTTCACTACCGCGATGTCATTGTCGCCATGAGCGATCCAGATACGGACAAGGTTACCGACTTGCCCGACGACCCGAATTTTCCCGGCCATGGCCAGCGCTCGATTCACGAGTTCATGCGCCGCGTGGACTTGCTCGCCGGCAAGGACATCGTCCTGCGCGTCCAGCGTGGCGCCGACGACAAGGTCAAGACGTATGACGTGACGGTGGCGCCGTTCTATCGGCTCGACCTGGGTGTCCGCATGCACATGGGGCGCGTCACCGCCATTCGCGAAGGTTCAACGTCAGACGGCAAGATCTTGCCGGAGCGTCCCAATCCCGACAATGCTTCGCAGAAGCTCGAGGCGGACAAGATCATCGCCGTCAAGGTCACCGATGCCGACGGCAAGAAGCTTGTCTACAGCGAGGCCGACAAGACACTCGACCCTGAACGGCTGCCGTTCCAGCTTCGCCAGTGGTCCGATCGGCTCGACAAGGCAAAGTTCAAGGGGGATCGCTGGGTGGAAGTGGTGGTGCAGCGGCATCAGAAGGGCGCGCCCAACCAGTTCGCCGACGAGCCAGTGAAATTGAAGTGGGACACCGAGTGGCGCTTCGACCGTGTCGCGCCGATCAGCCGTAATTCGCCGATGCCGATCCCGGAACTGGGCCTTGGCTATCAGGTGATGGCGGTGGTCGCGAACAAGACGCGCAACGATTCTGCCTTCGAAGTCAACGATGTTATCACCAACATTCGCATGCTGACCGAGGATTCCAAGGAAGACACGAATCCGACCTGGATTGAGCCGTTGCAGGAAAACCAATGGGCGTTCGTGTCCTACTGGCTGGGCTCGGCAGTCAAGCTGAAGAAGCTCGAAGTCAAGGTCAAGCGTGGCGGCGAGGAGAAAGAAATCGAGGTCCCGATCGTCAGCGACAAGACCTGGCCCTTGCCCGAGCGCGGCTGGGTGCTGGCGTCGGACACTCGCCGCATCAAGGCGACCGATCCCGCCAACGCGGTCTGGCTCGGCCTCAAGGACACGCATGCCCGCATGATGGAGGTGTTCCTCAACATCCGCGGCATGGTCACGGGACGCATCAGCTTCAAGAACTTCGGCGGCCCGATCACGATCGCTCGCGGCGCCTACTTCTTTGCCTCGCTCGATTTCTCGGAGTTCCTGTTCTTCCTCGGCCTGATCAGCATCAACCTCGCCGTCGTCAATTTCCTGCCGATCCCGATCCTCGACGGCGGCCACATGGTGTTCCTGATCTACGAGAAGATCCGCGGCAAGCCGGCGTCCGAGGGGGTGCGCATCGTCGCCACCTGGATCGGCCTGGGCCTCGTGCTGAGCCTGATGATCTTTGTCCTCTACCTCGACGTGACACGCTGGCTCTTGTAATACTGCACAAACCCGACGCTTGAGCGAGGCCGCCTTTGCAAAACCTGCCTCGCTTACGCCTCGGGCTTCTAGTTTCGAATCTCAACAATCGCAATTGGGCGATTCGTTGAGATTTGTTTTTCTGCCTTCCTCGGAGTTTTGATGAACGTCCTCCTCACCGGCGGCTATGGCTGCATCGGCAGCTGGATCACTCGCAACCTCCTGGCCCGCGGCGACCGCGTCTGGATCTACGATCTCAAGGAAGATCCGAAGCGCATGCGCCTCATCATGAGCGAGGCGCAGATTCGCCAGGTCACGTTCGTGCAGGGCGATGTCACCGATCTGCCGCGGCTCGTGGACGTGATGCAGTCGAATGCGATCACGCACATCGTGCACCTGGCGGGCTTGCAGGTACCGGTGTGCCGGGCCGATCCGATCCTCGGTGCAAAGGTCAACGTGCTCGGCACGCTCGCGATCTTCGAAGCGGTGAAGAAGCTGCAAGGACAGGTCCAGCGGCTCGTCTACACCAGCTCGGCGGCGGTTTTTGGGCCGCCCGAAGCGTATCACCCCTCTCCTTCTGGGAGAGGGGTTGGGGGTGAGGGCAAACCTCTCGCCGATGATGTGCCGCTCGTGCCATCGACGCATTATGGCGTCTTCAAGTGCTGCAACGAAGGCAACGCGCGCATTTACTTCCAGGATAACGGCATCTCCAGCGTCGGCCTGCGACCCTGGACCGTCTACGGCGTCGGCCGCGATTTCGGTATGACCAGCGAGCCGACCAAGGCGATCAAGTGCCTCGCGCTCAACCGCCCGTACCACATCACCTACGGTGGCTGGCAGGACATGCAATACGTCGACGACGTCGCCAGGATCGCGGTGCGCTGCCTGGAGGCGCCGTACCAAGGCGCGAAGTCGTACAACCTGCGCGGCCATGTCGTCGATCTGGCGACGCTGCATCGCGCCATGGTCGAAGCCGAGCCCGCCGCCACCAAGCTGATCACGTTTGGCGAACGCCAGATCGCAATCGCATACGACCTCGACGATCAGGCCCTGCAGCGCGACCTCGGGCCGATGCCATTGACGCCGCTGGTAGATGGCATCCGCCAAACGCTGGCGATGTTCCGCGGCCTGCAAGCGGAAGGACGGCTCGACACGGCGGATATCGACGCTTAGGGCCTCTTGAATAATATCGAATCGACAGACTTCAGCAGCTGAATCTCGCGCAACTCGCCGGTGCAGGATTCTCCGCTGCATTGCAGTTTGAACTTGGTAAAGTGCTTAACGCCGTCGTACTCCTTGTAATCCTCGAATTGAATTTCGACCAAGTTGGAATCTCCCGGCAACTTCATTCGCGTCTTCACAGGTAGACCGTTTTCCTTGTCGAACCAGATCGTGATCTCCGGGTGCAACTCATGTTGCACGCGCATCGCCACCGCCTTGACTCCGTTGCCAGGTTGATCGCCGACGATCGTGAGCTTGTAGGCTCTGCCTTTCAGACTCGTGAGCAGATCGGGCAGGCAGCAGGCATAAAAGACCCCCAGCTCGGTTTCGAGATTCTTATCGGTTGCCTTGGCCTCTTTGGCGGCTTCGTTTGGCTTCTTCAACCAGAGGGTATCGCCGCCGCCAACCAGGAGGAAGCTCCCGGTCACGCCGCCTTCGACGGCGACATGAAAAAGAGTCGGGTGGGCAATTGTCCCTGTCAGCTTGAGATCGGCTTCATTCGCGAGCTTGACACTGGCCTTGAACGACACCGCCTTGAACTGGCGGATCTTGTCAATTCCGCCACCCGCCTTCAACGCGCGATCGATGAGTTGGTGCGGCGTCGGCTCGTCGTCCGCGTTTGCCGATGGAATTGCTACGATCGCCAGAATGGCCGACGCAATTGACAACATGCGGGAGCGCATACGAGTCCTTTCGTAATCGAGATGTCGCCGAGTCTATCACGAAGGCGTTCGCCAAGGCAATGCGTCCAGATTCACGTTGCCGCCGCTCAGCACGACGCCGATCTTGCGCAAGCCTTGCAACTCACGAAATCGAGGCGTCAGTACAGCCGCGACTGCGACGGCGGAGCTGGGCTCGATCAACAACTTCGCGCGTTCCCACGTCAAGCGCATCGCGCGCACGATCTCGTCCTCCTTCACGGTTACGACGGCCTCGACGCAATCGCGCACCACGGGCCACGTCAGGTCCCCCATGCTCGTCAGCAACCCATCGGCGATCGTGTTTGGCGCAGTCTGCGGGATCAGCGTGCCCGCGGCTTTCGAGCGGGCGGCATCGTCGGCGCCGAGCGGCTCCGCCGCAAAGAGGCGGATGGACGGCTTGAGCGCCTTCGCCGCCAGCGCGACGCCCGCCATCAGTCCGCCGCCGCCGATCGGGGCGATGATCGCGTCGAGGTCGGGAAGGGCATCGAGCATTTCGAGCGCGACCGTCCCCTGGCCGGCGATCACATCGGGATGGTTGTACGGCGGAATCAGAACCGCGTCGGTGCGTGCCTGCACCTGGGCCACCGTCTCTTCGCGCGCCGGCAACGTCGGCGCACATTCGACGACTTCGGCGCCATAGCCTAGCACGCCGCGCTTCTTGACTGGCGGCGCGGAGCTGGGCATGACGATGTGTGCCGGAATGCCGCGCAACTTTGCCGCGAGCGCGAGGGCCTGGGCGTGATTGCCGGAGCTGTGCGTGACGACGCCCTTGCGCGCGTCGGCGTCCGACAGCTTCATGACCGCGTTGTATGCGCCGCGAAATTTGAACGCGCCGACCTTCTGCCATTGCTCGCACTTGAAGTAAAGCTGGCGTCCCGCCATCTCGTCGAGCGTGGCACACGTCATGATTGGCGTCCGATGGGCGACGCCCGCAATTCGCCGGGCGGCGGCTTTCACGTCATCCAGTGTCACGGCATAGTTTGTCATGTGCGGTTTCCGGATCATCCATTGGCTAGTTGATAGATTATGCGCTCAAGCCCTTGGCGTGTTGCCGGACAGGCGGGAGCTTTCTGAAATGTCGGAACCAATCGCGCTCGACGACGAGGAGCGCAGCATCTACCAGTGGCAGCTCTGGGTCAACGGCTTCGGCGAAGCGGGCCAGCTTCGCTTGAAGCGCGCATCGGTCCTGGTATCGCGCTGCGGCGGCGTCGGCGGCACGCTGGCGTACTATCTCGCCGCTGCGGGCGTTGGCCGCATCGTGCTGGCGCACGCCGGCAATCTGCGGCCTGACGACCTGAATCGGCAACTGCTGATGAGCCACGCGGGTATCGGGCAATCGCGCGTCGAGCAGGCCGCGCGGCGGCTGCGCGAATTCAATCCGCACATCGACATTGTGCCAATCGCCGAGAATATCAGCGAGGCCAACGTACAACGCCTGGTCGAACAAATTGACGTCGTTGCCGGTTGTGCGCCGCTCTTCAGCGAACGACTGCTGCTCAATCGAGCGGCCGTCGCGCAGAACAAGCCGCTTGTCGATTGCGCGATGTTCGAGCTGGAGGCGCAGCTCACGACGGTGCAGCCCGGCCGCGGTCCGTGCCTGGCGTGCCTGTATCCAACCGAACCCGCTGCGTGGAAGCGACAATTTCCCGTCTTCGGCGCCGTGGCCGGCGTCATCGCGAGCCTGGGCGCCATGGAGGTGATCAAGGTCCTCGCCGGCATCGGCGAGCCGTTGGTTGGCAAGATGCTTCTGTGCAATCTCGCCGACATGTCGTTTCGCACGGTGCAGATTCGGCGAAATGACGCGTGTGAAATATGCAGGTGATGGCGGCCATTTCGTTGGCGGCAGCCAATTGCTTCTGTTAGGATCGAATCAACAGAGGAGGCACCGAGAAAGGAGGCTATCGTGAAGCGAGTGGTGCTGTTGGTGCTGCTTTGGCTGGCGACGGCTTATTGCGTGGAGTCAAAGCCAGCGAGGCCGCCGGTGTCAAAGCCCGAAGCGAAACAAGGAAAGCCGGCCTTGGACAAGGACGTCATCGTATTCGAGCATCGCAGTTTTCGCATTCCTTTCCAGTTGTCCCTTCCGAATCCTGATGCGCAATCCGTTCGGCTTTTCGTTTCCGAAGATGCCGGCAAAAACTGGAAGAAGGTTGATGAAGTCAACTTGGACAATCACTCGTTTCGATTTCACGCCACGCGCGATGGCCTGTTCTGGTTCGCTGCTCAAACGGTGGATCGCAATGGCGTCGCTTTCCCGGCGTTCAAGGACATCAAAGCCAATTTGAAGGTGTACATCGACACGACGCCTCGCATGCTTGGCGCCCAAATGAACCGCGTGCCGGCGCCTTAGGCATGCGTCTCATGCGCCTCTTGCGACACTTCGAGGGGCAGCTTGATCGTGAACTTCGAGCCCTTGCCGACGACGCTTTCGACGCGGATGCGTCCCTGGTGTTGCTCGATGATCTGTCGGCACACGCTCAGGCCCAGGCCGCTGCCGCCGTGCCCCTGATCGTCGGGCGTCTTCGTCGTGTAGAACGGCTCGAAGATCAGGCGTAGCTGCTCCGGCGGGATGCCGACGCCCGAATCGCAGACGGCAATCTCGGCCATGCGCGTGTTGGGGTTGGTGCGGACGTCAATGGTCAGCGTGCCGCCGCGCGACATTGCCTGACGGGCGTTGATGATGAGGTTGAGCAGGATTTGCTCGATCTGGCCGCGCACGACCGGAGCCTTCGGTCGGCTATGGAAGCGACGCTCGACCTTGATCTGATGCTTGCTCAAATCTTTGTCAGTCAGCACCAGCACCTCTTCGATCAGGCCAACGACATCGGCCGTTTCGCGCCGCGTGGCGCTGTTGCGGGCGAAGCCGAGCATGCTGGAGATAATGGTGGCGGCACGCTGGCTCCCCTTCATGATCTTTTCGAACGCCTGCTGTTTCGATTCGTTGGAGCCCTCGGGGCGCATGCCGAGCTTGGCGTAGTTCATGATCGTGGTCAGGATGTTGTTGAATTCGTGGGCCACGCTGGAGGCGAGCGTGCCAACGCTGCTCAGGCGCTGGGCGCGCAGGAGTTGCTCGCGCAGCTGTTCGGTTTCCGAGGGCGTCACGAGCGTTTCTTCGCCGATCATTCACATCTCCGATTTGGGTCGCAGGCTTGACGAAGCGGATTGATCCTCGCCAGCAAAGGTATCGGCACACTACTGCGTTCACTTCATCGGAAGTGCCGGAAGTCCTTGCAAATCAATCCGTTGAGGCACACGACTGCGAAAGGGGAGCGAACGAGGGGCGGCAGGCGGAACACGCGATTCCGGCAAGCAGCGAAGATTGTGCACGATCCGGTCGGAACGTTACAATAGGTTTGTGGTGTGATACGTCCAATGAATAGGCGCATTTACCCGAAATGTCCAATCGGAGGCGATCCATGACGCGTTCGCTGGCAATCTTCGCATGTTGCAGCTTGCTGGTTGCGATCCCCACGACGCCGGCGCTGATCCATTCGCAACCGGCGAAAGCGGTCGACGCCGACTGGCCCCTCTTCCGCGGCAACGCCCTGCAGACCGGCGTCGCCCAGACGACCTTGCCCGACAAGCTCGACATCCGCTGGAAGGTTCAGCTCAAGAAGGGAATCGAATCGACCGCCGCCATCGTCAAGGACACCGTCTACATCGGCTGCTACGACGATCACCTGCACGCCTTCGATCTCAAGACCGGCAAGCAACGCTGGAAGACGAAGCTGGGCGCCATCAAGGCCCCGCCGAGCGTTCACGACGGCAAGGTCTTCGTCGGCGATGAAGACGGCATGTTCTACTGCGTCGACGCCGAGAATGGCAAGAAGCTCTGGGAC
>DASRSQ010000067.1:0-8502 GCA_035656475.1 Gemmataceae bacterium
CCCTTGATCTGCTCGGCGGGAATATTTTGCACGCGCATGCGGTCCGACTGGAGATCGACGTCGAAATCGGCCTTGGCCGGCATCTTGGGCGTGGCGGGCGCAATGGCCCCATGGAGTTTGCCGGAAGCCTTGCCGTCAACGCTGATCGGCATGCGCAAGTCGGCGACGACGGACCTGGCGTTGACGTCGGCAACGGTCAAATCGAAGGTGGTCGGCGCGTTGCCATCGATGGGGATCGTTGCCGAGCCCGCGACCTTGCCGTCGTAGACGGATGCGCTAGCATCGCTGATGCTGACGGTTTCCTTGTCGAGCTTCCACGGGACCACGACGTCGTGTGCCTGAAGCTTATCGAACGTAAGCTTCGGCGACGCAATGTTGCCACGAATGATCAGCTTCGAGGGGTCCTTGTTCCCTTGCAGGGCCACTTCTGCGCTCAACGTGCCGGCAACCGCGGGCAATGACACCTTGCGCGCCGCTGCGATCTTGCGAATCGCCTCAACATCCAGATTGCGCAGCGTCAGCTTGCCCTGGAACGCGCCGTCCGTCTGCAGTTGCAACGCAGCGGTCGGCTTGACCTCGACTCCCTCGATGCGCGTGCGCAATTCCGGAAACTCGACGGCTCCGTCCTTGACAACAAACGAAGCGGCCAGATCCTCTAGCGCGATTCCGTAAACCGCGACATCGTTCCCCGCAATCTTGCCTCGCGCTTGCACATCCTTGGCGTCTTTGAGCTTGCTGGCATCTGCATCGACCGTGATCGAGCCGGACACGGTGCCGCGGACGCGATCTGCCTTTTGCTGGGCGATTCTTTGCAACGAGATCTGCTCGAAGCTCAGGTCAGCATGCAGGGGGCCAAGCGGCGCCAGCTGCA
This sequence comes from Gemmataceae bacterium, assembly GCA_035656475.1. Classification (GTDB taxonomy): domain Bacteria; phylum Planctomycetota; class Planctomycetia; order Gemmatales; family Gemmataceae; genus SIAQ01. The sequence goes on from DASRSQ010000067.1 coordinate 872, forward strand.
CTCGGCCGCTTCCCGTCAAGGCGCCTCCCGCTTTCTTGTTCGCGTCGGCCCCCAGTGAACTCTTGAGCGAGTCGAGATACAGCAACCCGTCGGCGAGGTGAAAGTCGCTCTTCACCTCATCCAGGCTCAACCCGCCAAGGCGAAACTGTTCGATGCTCGCCGTGCCCGATGCCTTGTAGACGCCAAGCTCATTGAGCCGATCAAGCGGCAGCGATGCCTTGACATGGACCGAGAGCTTGCCTGCGAGCGGAATCGGGAGGTTCACGCCCTCGTTCTTGGCCAGCTCGGCGAGGCTCGCATTTTTGAGATTGAACTGGAAATCGAAATAGCGTGGGGCCGGCTTCGGCTTGGCGTCCTGAAAGGCCATTGGCGGGAACGACACAAACACGCCGCGCGGATCGTTGAGGGCGGAGGTCGTTTGTTTCTCCTCGGCAGTGGGCGGAGCGAGCTGCCAGTTGAAATCGATCGGGGGCTCTTTGCCGGCCGGATCGTGAATCTGTCCTTTGCCCTTCGTCTCAATCGTCAGCGATTCCTGAGGCAACGCCGCCGCCAATACGAGCGAATCGAGCCACGACCCGCAGGTTGGATTGGCTGCGCCGGTCAGCGCCGTCGCAGCGTGGGTCACGGTGCCGGAATCGCGAACCGTCAGCTCGAGCGAGCCCTTGATGTCGAGGCGGCCGCCGGCGATCGACCTTCGCACCGGCGCCGGGATGCCCCAGCTTTGGGGCACGTCCTCCGCGCGCATGTCGGTGGCAACGACGTGCGTGAGACTGATGTACGTGCCCGTCGGCTGATAGACGACGGTGCCTTGCCCACGCACCTTGCCTCCCACGGCGGTGCCTGCAAAATCAGGCAGGCGAGCCGTGTAGTCCTCGACGATGATCTTGCCCGCCCCTTGATGAATGGCCAGCGCGACCGCCGGCAGGTAGAGGTCCGCGTTGCGCGCGTCGATCTCCGTGCGGTAATGGAGATCACCGCTCTTGAGATCGTAATGCACATCAAGCTGTGCGTCGGCATCGCCGTGCGGCACCTGCAACTCGCGAAAGACCGCAACGGGCACCCACGGAATTCGCTCGAGCAGACTGCGATCGACGTGCGCCCCTCGGGTGGCGAGCTTGATATTGGCAAGTTGCGACACCACATTCAGCGATGCATGAATCGTGAGTGGCCCAGCCTGATTCTCCGCGGTCCCTTCGAAGACAAGACCCTCGTGCGCCGCGGTCGTTCGCCCGCGCAGCTCGCCAACGACGATGTCGCCGTACTTCTCCTTGCGCAGCGTCACCGTGGATTTTTCGATGACGATCTCGGGAAGCTGTTCGGTGCGAAAGGGGGTGGTTGCCTTGTGCTTGGGAAAGCGTGTCAGCAAATCGCCGGCGCTGTCGAAACGAGCCAGCACTTGCATGCCTTCGACATTGACCGTCGCGTGCGCCAGGTTGCCCTTGTCCATGCGCCACAGCGGCGCATGGACCGTGACCGAATCAATCGTCAACCACGGCTGCTCGTCGTCACCGGGTTCGAAAAAATGCACGCCGCGCAAGGTGGAACTGGTGATGCCGATATCGACGTCGTCAATGGTGACGCGCTCGCCGCTCAGATCGGCGACCTGGCTGCTGACATGGTTGACGATGCTACTCGAATGCAAATAGGCGCGCAGCCCCAGCCAGCCAATGAAGAGGAGGCCGACCACCGCGATCGCTGCAATCGTCAATGCTCGCTTCATTGGCACACCAGAAAGCCGCGGGAAGTTCTTCACAGGATCTTGATTTCATTCGCCAGGATTGGCGCATCGGTCTCGCGCATCACCGCATGCTGGGCAAGTTGCTTCGCATAGTAAGTGCGTGCGAAACCCTGGAGCACGATCCCGTGATCGCGCTGGTATAGCTGCAGGTCTTGCACGCGCCCACACAGATAACCCTGTACGCGATTCTCCAGGACATCGAGACGGTCCGACGACGGCGAATTGGAAGTGCGATTCATCGATCATTCCTCGCTGGGTGCGTTGCACAACATACGGCCCCCGGCCAGAGACATGAGCGGACGCCGAGGGATAGAAAATTATAAATGACGCTCAAGTAGTTCCAATCGGTTATCGCACCAAGCGGACGTCAGGCGTCTGCTACATCTGCCTGTACAAGATTCCCTGCAGCCGCCTGCAATCGCGATACCTACCTCGTTGATTTGGGCATCAACTCGTGATCGGCGCTTTGCCTTCGATCGGATGCCGCGCATGGACCCAGTCGGCCTTCCCTTCCGAATAGTCCTTCACGTTACGATAACCCATATTCGTCAATTCGCCGCATGCTTTCTCAGCGGCATCGCAACTCGAGCTGGCACAGTAAACCACGATTTCGGCATTCTTGTCCAGCAACGCCTTGTCGGCGCGCCCGCGCAGATCGCTCAACGGCACCATGATCCTACTCCCTGATAAAACTGCCGGCACTTTAGAAGTGTGCAATTTCAATACCGCGACATCATTTCAGAGAACAATGGCGACTTGACAGGACACCAGTTCGAAACTTGGGCGGCGGAGTAAAATCGCTATTCTCCAAAGGAGATGTTCATTTCTCGATTCTGGGAAAAATTCCGTTGAGCGCTTCGGCCGCGGAATACTCCCTCGTTCTTCGTAGTAGTCGATCTCGTCGAAATAGATGAGGAGTCGGGGCGCATGTCGCGTGTCTTGTTGCCACCAAAAATAAACGAAGGCGACGAGCTTACCTCGCACCTTCGTTCAACGGTCTGCGCCGCAAAGGCTACTTGCCCGTCGTTTTCGGATTCGGCACCGACTCGCCCGATTCTTGGCGGAGATCGAGCATCACCGTCTGGCCTGGCTGCACGTTGACCGTGCGCTGGCGGTTGACCTCGCGGCCGTCTTCGGTCCAGCGAGCCTTCACCGTGTATTTGCCCGCGCTCTGCAGCGACGGCGTGAAGAAGATGCGATCGGGACCGGTCTGCGTAGTCGCCTTGTCATCGAACCAGAGTTTTGCGCTCGGGTTGGGCATGAGGACGTGGATCGTGGCCCCGGACGGATCGTTGTAGAACGATTGGTTTATCTGGTTGGGATTAGAGCCGGAGTTTTGCGCCATCATGCCAGGGGCGTAGTAGCCGCCAGAGCCATAGGGGGAGCCGTAGGACATGGGGGCGTAGCCGCCACCGTAGTAGCCACCGCAGCCGCCGTAATAGCGACCGCTGCAGCCACCTCCATAGCCACCGTAATAGCCGCCGCCCCCGCAGCAGCCTCCGCCACCGCGCCTGCCAAAGTCGGCGGTTTCGGAACTGGATACCATGGCGAGCATCAACACAGCGGTGTACATCTCAGAACCCTCAGAGTGGTGAAATGGTGACACGACGCAGGATTCAGGCGAGTACGCCTTCGATTCCGTTCTGAGGCAAGAGAAGTTTAACAACGCTAACGTGATCGACCAATCGGGGGACGGACTCAGCGACCTTCCGGGATCTTCTTGCGCGCCTGTAAGGGTTTTATCTCAAATCCCATACGGCTCGTGACCACAGAGTTCATTTTCAGTCCGCATAGGTCACGACGCGGCCCCACAGGCTCTTGGTTCCCCACAGGCCCGAGCGCAAGCATTCGAGTTGTACGATTTGACTGTGATCGACGAAGAGGTTAACATCGGGACCATAGTTCTTGACGTACCAGGCAAACACCTCCGGATCGGCGGCCTCAAACATCACCTTGTCGAGTCCGAGCGAGTCGACGAACTTCGCCGGAATGTCGGTGCGCCAGGACGTCACACTTTCGGTAATGCCTTCCGATTCGATCATGATCAGTGACGCGCCCGCGTCAAGGCATCGCCGGGCCTGGTCGATGGCCCACTGCGGATCGCGCGTGCCCTCGGCGGTCAGCTCCGCCGCCGTGGTCGCGCCGCCGGCGCCGAATTGAATCCCGACCTCCGGCTTCGCCTTCAGCCCCGCCTGCTGCACCTCTGCGACCAGGCGAACAAAATCGTCCGTCGGCAAGCTGATGAATCCGCACGAGACCTCGACGATGTCGAAGCCAATGTCCCGGCACTCGCGCAGGTACCGTCGCACGGCATCGCTGCCTTGCGCGAGGACATGTTCGATGAAGCCGCCGGTCGAGACGGCCACGTCATGAGCGTGACAAAGATCGATGATCGCTCGAACCGCCGAACGCGGCATCAGCGCGAACGAGCCGCCGGCAAACTTGAGCGTGTCGACGTACGCCCCCATCGTGTCGAGCACGTCGCGCAGATAATGCGGCCCCATCGGCGTGTAGTAGGGACCGCGGATTTCTGTCACGCCGCGCGTCCGCGGCTTGGCGGGGCGATGATTCAGCTTCAAGAAGGAGAAGGCGCGTTCGGAGTCTTTTGGCGGAGTCCTCGATGTCATCACACACCCCATTTCGCGGCGAAGCGCGTGCAGCGCAGGAAGGGGTGCAAAACTCGCGCCAGGATTTGGCCGGATTACTTCGTTGTCGGAGGCGGCCCGACCCATTCCTTTTGCATCGGCACCCGCACGCCACGCGTGCCGTCGAACACCACAGACGCCGCTTCTGCGGCCCGCACCATCACTTCGCGATCCTCGATCACGAATTGATCGCCAACCACGTAGGTTGCACGGACGCGCACCGGATATGCCCTCCCCGGCAGCAACATCGGCGACTGCAGCGATCGTCTCACGCCGGTGCCGCGAATCAGTTCGCCATTGATGTAGACGAGGCCATAGGGATCTGGAATCTGAATGTGCAAGTTGGCCGGCGCCCCGGTCGGCAGCGGCGCGGGAATCGGGTCATGGAAGATGGACGGAAACCGGAAGCGAGCAACGTCTGTCCCTTCCGGCAAGCGCGTGACCACCTGGACCGTGCGCGGGAACATCAGCCCGCCAATGGACCAGGTGGTCTGATTGCCCTGGTGAATGACGATAACGCCGCTGGGCACATACGACGTGTTGTACCCGAACGGACCGGGGCCATCGAGTTGGGCGAAAGCGAGTGTGGGAAGAAAGAGAATGTATGTGAGAGATGCCAGGATGCGGCGCATGAAACGTCTCCGTGACGGCGCCGATCCGTGGCCAGATTATGCTGCATCCACACCCTTACCTGTGTTCACGCTCGAGTCAATCGCATCCAAGGGATTCCGGGGGCGAATGTCTCTACAATGACAATCGAATCCACTCAATCGTCATGAGCCGACCTTGAAGTTCTTTGCCACCTGTGCTCGCGGTCTCGAAAAAGTCCTTGCGGACGAGCTGCGCGAACTGCGAGCCGAGCAGATCGAAGTCGGCCGCGGCGGCGTCAGCTTTCAGGGCGACCTCGCCCTCTGCTATCGCGCCAACCTCTGGCTGCGCACCGCCGTCCGCGTGCTCACGCCGATCCTCGAAACGCCGGTCCATTCGCCGGACGAACTCTACGCGGCGGTGCAATCGATCGACTGGTCGCGCTACATGACGCCGGAGCACACGCTGGCCGTCGATTGCAACGTGCGCGACTCGGCTCTGACGCATTCGCGCTACGCTGCCCTGCGTGTCAAGGACGCCATCTGCGATCAATTTGTGGCCCGCGTCGGCAAGCGGCCGAGCGTCGATGTCGAGACGCCGATGGTCGGCCTGAACCTGCACGTCTTCCGTGATGAGGCGACGCTGAGCCTCGATAGTTCGGGCGAATCGCTGCACAAACGCGGCTATCGCGGCATCCTGTCGAAGGCGCCGCTGAACGAGGCTCTCGCCGCCGGCCTGATCCTGCTTACCGGCTGGCGCGGCGACGTCCCGCTCGTCGATCCGATGTGCGGCTCCGGGACGTTGTGCATCGAAGCTGCCTGGATTGCTCTGCGCCGGCCGCCTGGATTGACGCGTCGCCGATTCGGGTTCATGGGTTGGATGAACTTTGATGTCGGACTATGGACGAACCTGCGCGACGAGGCCCGTCGCCAGGTCGCGCGTCAGTTGCCAGGTCCAATCCTCGGTTTCGATGCACGTCGGGACTCGCTGCACTTCTCGCAAGAGAACGCCAAGGCCGCCGGCATCGGACATTTGCTCAAGTTCGCCCAGCGCGACCTCGAAGACTTCCAGCCTTCGCAAGGTCCGCCGGGCATCCTTATTTGCAATCCGCCGTATGGCGAACGCATCGGCGACGAGAAAGAGCTGAAGGGGCTCTACCGTCGGCTGGGCGAAATCCACCGCCAGCGCTGCCCCGGTTGGACGCTTTTTGTCTTCACTGGCAACGCATTTCTCGCCCGCCAGATTGGCAAGCCTGCCCAGGTCATCGACCTTTTCAACGGCAAGATCCCCTGCCGCCTCCTCGGTTACAATTCGCCTTGACTTGAGCCAATTTTGCCGTTATCGCACGCATCTTACCAAGTAGGGAAGCCTGGTCTTGGCGCTGGGAGGCGGTTCGATGCTCGTGAAGAAGCTCGTTTTGCTGGTGATGGCCGTGGGATTCCTGTCGAGCACCGGTTGTTGCGCTTTCTGGGAACGCTGGTGCGAGCGCCGCCATCCGAATTGCTATCCGCCGCCACAGACCTATTGTGCGCCGGCGCCGCAGGCGTGCCCGTGTCCGCCGACGCCGGCCTATTCGTCACCGCAGGCGGTGCCGGTGCCTAGCGCGCCGACGGGATGGCGTTGCCCGTGATGTCATTCCTGTCGAGTGGGTCGAGCAACGCGAGACCCACCGATACGTCGTTTCTCTTGTCGCACGTCCGCTCACATCCAATTCTCGATCCACAAAGCAAGACGCGCCAGCTGCCACGATGGTGGGTGCCACGTTGCTCGACCCGCCCTCCAAAACAGCTGCAACTCGCCCCTCTCTGCTCCCAGTAAGAATTATATCTTAGGGTAAAGCTCCCTAATCATTGCCATTGATAAGAACATTTACTTACTAGCGCCGCTTGTCACGCGCGCTCAAAGAGGAAATTTGGCAAAAAAGGAGTGAATGCATGCGGATCGGTATTGTAAATCGGCAACATGCGTGTACTATCTTACTCTTAATAGGATAGCGCGGTTGGCGCGAAGGGAACGCCGGCCGACGTTGGGACATCTGGGTCCCTGTTGGAGGTCACTGCTTTTTTATGTTCGATACTGAAGAGCGGTCCGGGCTCAACGGCACTTCCGCCGTTCCACGCAACGAGTGCGACAGCTACGACGACGAGGAGCCTCCCGGTAAACCGAAGCGCCATCCGCTCTGGCGCAAAGTCCCAAAGAAGCAATGGGACGATTGGCGTTGGCAGTCGCAAAACGCCATCCGCTCCGTGCGGCAACTACGCGACCTGCTCCCCTTTGCCCCCGACGAACTGGAAGCCATCGGGGCCCTCGAGGCGGAGTACAAGCTCGCTATCCCGCCGTACTACTTCTCGCTCATCGATCCGGCCGATCCGAATGATCCGATTCGCCTGCAATCGGTCACTTCACCTCTCGAAGCGAATTCCACCTTCGAACTCGAAGATCCTCTCGAAGAGGACAAGGATTCGCCGGTGCCGGGCATCACGCATCGCTATCCCGATCGATGTCTGATGGTCACGACCCACGTCTGCACCATGTATTGCCGCTTTTGCACCCGTAAACGCGCCACCATGGTCCGCGGCGGCTGGGACGCCATCAGCCGGGATGACGAACGCATGATCGAATACGTCCGGGACCATTCGCAAATTCGCGACGTCATCGTC
>DASRSQ010000068.1:0-3010 GCA_035656475.1 Gemmataceae bacterium
TGACGGGTTATCATCACCTTATGCCGAGGAGCACCCTTTGCAAATCGCCTGGCGGCCATCTTGGCCCGCATGGTTCCTTGACAATGCAATAGCTGGAAGGCCTGCATCCAAGTTTGGTTGCGGCCGAAGGCTGCGTTTTGATAATTCCACGCCAAACCTGAGCCTTGGTGAGCCGCCCGCCTGTCGCCGAGTGTGCGGCCAAGAAATGAAGGACGACCGGGTATCCACTCACCGTTTCCAATTTATTCTGCTGAATCATCTCCAGAACCGCAGGGAATCGTTCGGCGCCAACCATGCGCTCTGCGGCTTCCCGATCGAGTCGTGCAAGCCAAAATTGGCAGGGTTCGTACCGCCCGCAAATGCCGGGGTACGTTCGATTCAGTGCGTCGCGGAAATCGCTTGCGTCGGCATAGGGGCGGGAAAAGAGGATCAAGCGAAGTTGCTTGAGGTGATCTGTCGGAGTCGCTCCAATGACTTGCAGGATCCTATTGAAAAGGTGACGATTCCGATCGCATCCTTCGTCAACACCATCAATGAGCCACACCGCTTCGGCTGCAGGGTTGCGCTTCCAATCAGCCCACCACTCGGGAGGGACCGTTGCATCGGCATTCGGTGCTCCCAAGGTCGTAAGACTGCACAGCGCGGCGAGCGGGGAATCCGGATCCTGAAACCGCAATGCGCCGTAGACGTCTTGTGCGACGGTGGTTTTCCCGAGCCACGGCGGACCGATAATCCAGGCCAGCGGTTCCCGAAGGATCGTTTCAAAACGGACCACGCGCGGCGTGCGACTGAGATCGAGAAATCCGGATTCATCGATGCGTTCCGCATCCATCTCGGTGAACAGGCGCGAGCTCAAACTGGTGTTCATTCAGCCATTATACCGTCGTCGGCTTCGGCAACAGAGTTTGGCGTATCACCAACGAAATGGGCAAAATGCTAAGGACGAGGGGCAACGAGGGCAAGCCCACCACCAGTTTCTTCGATGAGGACACCCTCCAGAAGTTGGAAGAAGACCGCTATTGGGTAGGTGCCGTGTTCGCCCTCGAAGGTGCCGGCTCAAACCTGCTTCAGTCCCGACACACGTCCGACACACCGACGCGTCTTCGAAACGGATCCATTTCTGGCAAAATGGGTCCGTTTCCGATTCCCAGCAGAGCCGCCTACACATTTGAATAGATTGAATGGCGCCACACCGTAGCGGCCAGATCGGATAGGCATTCGTTCGTTGGCGCCGGCGAGTCGCTTCATCTAGTTGCTCCGCGAGCGCGGAGCTAGCAGACCTTGTTCGCGATGACGGTGCGCATGGAGCTAAGGATTTCTTTCAATTCAGGAGCGGTTGCACAACCTGCCCCGCGACGTCGGTGAGACGAAAATCGCGGCCGGCGTAGCGATAGGTAAGCTGCTCGTGGTTCAGGCCGAGCAGGTGCAGAATCGTGGCGTGCAGGTCGTGGATGTGGACGCGCTGGTCCTCAGCGTGCCAGCCATAGTCGTCGGTCGCGCCGTGGTGCACGCCTCCCTTGGTGCCGCCCCCGGCCAGCCACATCGTGAAGCCTTCCGGATTGTGATCGCGGCCATTGCTCCCCTCGACGGTCGGCGTGCGGCCGAACTCGCCGCCCCACCAGACGAGCGTGTCGTCCAACAGGCCGCGAGACTTAAGGTCGTGCAGCAGACCAGCGATCGGCTTGTCGACTTCGCGAGCGTTTTTCTCGTGGCCTTCGCGCAGGTTGCTGTGCTGGTCCCATTGCACGTTGGCGTCCGAGTGCGTGACCTGAATGAAGCGAACGCCGCGCTCGGCGAAGCGGCGAGCGAGCAAGCACTGACGTGCGAAGTTGGCGGTCACCGGCTCGTCGAGGCCGTACAGCCTGCGCGTAGCCGAGGTTTCGCTGGACAGGTCCTCCGCCTCGGGCATCTCACGCTGCATGCGGAACGCCAGCTCGAAAGAATTGAGCCGAGCCTCGAGCGACGCTTCCGCGCCGCCGCTGGCCTGGTGAACGCGATTCATTTCCAGAAGCCGATCGAGCTGCAACCGTTGCACGTCCGTCGTGAGGCGATCATTGCGGATATAGCGGACGCTTGCCTGCTCGGCGGGGACGCTGGCGTTGCCAAGGGGGGTTCCTTGATAGACGGCGGGGAGGAAAGCGGCGCCCCAGTTGTTGACGCCGCCGTGCGCCAGCGTGGGGCAGATGGTGATGAAGCCGGGCAGGTTGCGATTTTCGCTGCCGAGGCCGTAGGTGACCCACGATCCAACGCTGGGGCGCACAAAGTTATCGCTGCCGGTGTGTAGTTTGAGGACGGCGCCGCCGTGGGCGGGATTGGTACCGTGAAGGGAGTGGATGAAGCAGAGATCATCGACATATCGGGCGACGTGTGGAAACAGGTCGCTGACCCAGGCGCCGCTGGCGCCGTGCTGGCGAAAGCGCCACGGCGAACCGAGCAGATTGCCGGTGCTGGCAAACGTTACGCGCGGCCGCTCGAACGGATACGGCCGGCCGTGATCGCGCTGTAAGCGCGGCTTGTAGTCGAAGGTATCGACGTGCGACGGTCCGCCTTTCATGAACAGGAAGATGACGCGCCTGGCACGGGCGGGAAAATGCCCCGGCCGCGGGGCAAGCGGATCTGCACTCGTCTGTGCTTGCGTGCGTTCCTCAGCCAGCATCGATACGAGGGCCAACGAGCCGAAGCCGACGGCGCTGCGGTGCAACAATTCGCGGCGGGAGTGCAGTTTGGACATTTGCCGTCTCGTTACTGAATGTAGATGAATTCGTTGGCCGACACGATAACCTGACACAACGAGGACCAGGCAGCCAACCGACGCCGCTCGGCTTTCGCTTCCCGTGGTTGCATTACGCGCTCCACCTCCTGAACCAGCGCCAACGACTTCGCGACTTCCTTGTCGGTCGCCTCGCGGCCATACGCCTTCCGGTAGAGCCGACGTACGCGGCCGGCGTCGTCGAGCTTTGCTTCCTGCACCACCGACTCAGCCATCTGGTCGCACCGTTGCATGACCCAG
>DASRSQ010000069.1:0-3714 GCA_035656475.1 Gemmataceae bacterium
TCCTCTTCTATCCCGTGAAGGACGACAAGCCCGGCGACCCAGTCGTGCACCTGCAAGGTTTCGGTTTGGAAGACACGCACTCGTGCGCCCACAGCCTGCGCTGGGGCCCCGACGGCTGGCTCTACGGCGCCCATGGCAGCACCGTCTCCGCGCACATCACGCGGCCCGGCTCCAAGGACGCGCCGATCCAGATGATCGGCCAGCACATCTGGCGCTATCACCCCGAAAAGAAGCGTTTCGAGATTTTCGCCGAGGGCGGCGGCAACGCGTTCGGCGTCGAGATCGACGAGAAGGGACGCGTCTACTCCGGCCACAACGGCGGCGACACGCGCGGCTTCCATTACGTCCAGGGCGCCGCCTACCGCAAAGGCTTCGAGAAGCACGGCGTTCTCGCCAATCCCTATTCCTTCGGCTTCTTCGAAGCGATGAAGGCCAACAAGTCGCAACGCTTCAGCCACACCTGGGTGCTCAACGAATCGCCTGGCTTGCCCGCTCAGTATCGCGGCAAGATGTTCGCTGTCGAACCGTTGCAGGGTCGCGTGCAATTGGCCGAGGTCAAGCCCGACCGCTCGTCGTTCGAGACGAAGGACCTCGGCGGCGTCGTCACGTCGAGCGACACCTGGTTCCGTCCCGTCGATATCAAGCCGGCGCCCGATGGATCGCTGTTCGTCGCCGACTTCTATGAAGCCAAGATCGCGCACTTGGGCCACAACGATGGCGTCATCGACCGCGACTCGGGGCGCGTCTATCGGCTCGCCGCCAAGGATGCGAAGTTTGCGAAGCCGGTCGACCTGAGCAAGAAGACGTCGGCGGAGCTGATCGAGCTGTTGAAATCGGACAACCGCTGGCAGCGCGAAACGGCGCAGCGACTGCTCGCCGATCGCAAGGACCGCTCGACGTTGCCGATATTGACCAAGCAACTCTTCGCCAGCAAGGGCCAGCTCGCGCTCGAGTCGCTGTGGGCGATTAACCTCTGCGGCGGCCTGGACGCGGCCCTTGCCGAGAAGACGCTGCAGCATCCGGAGCCACACGTGCGACTGTGGACGGTGCGCCTGCTGGCGGACGAGCATCGGCTCGGCGACAAGCTCGCGCCGAAGCTGGCGGAGTGGACGCGCACCGAGTCGAATCTCTACGCACGCAGCCAGTACGCGGCCAGTGCCAAGCGGCTCAGCGCCGCGGAGGGGTTGCCGCTGGTACAGGGGCTGCTGTCGCGCGATGAGGATGCCGGCGACATCCATGTGCCGCTCCTGCTCTGGTGGGCGACGGAAGTCCATTGCGCCAGGGACCGCGACAAGGTGCTCGACATGTTCCGCGACTCCGCCATCTGGCGCCACAAGATGACGGAAGAAACGATCTTGCCGCGGCTCGTCAAGCGCTTCGCGATGGCAGGGACGCAGAAGGATTATCAGGCGTGCGTCGAGCTTTTCCGGCTCGCGCCGGAAAAGAAGCACGGGCAGATCCTGCTCAAGGGCTTTGAAGAGGCGTTCAAGGGACGCTCGATCGCCGGGCTGCCGAACGAGCTCCTTGCGGAGATTGCCAAACTCGGCGGTGGCTCGATCGCGTTCGCCGTGCGCCAGGGCAAGACCGACGCCGTCGACAAGGCACTCGCGATCATCGTGGACGCAAAACGGCCTTTGGCCGAGCGAGTCGAACTGATCGACATCCTCGGCGAGTCGAAGCAGCCGCGCTGCGTGCCGCCGTTGTTGACGCTGGTTTCGGCCTCGCAGCCCGAGGCGTTGCGGAAGTCGTCGCTTGGCGCGTTGCAGGCGTACAAGTACGCCCAGATCGGCGCCGAGGTCGTCAAGCTGTTGCCCGGCATGTCGGCCGATCTGCGCGAATCGGCGGAGTTGCTGCTGGTCGGCCGGCGCGAATGGAGCCGTCAGCTGGTCGAGGCGGTCGATGCGGGCAAGATCGATGCGAAATCGATCCCGCTGGCGACGCTGCGCAAGCTGCTGTTGCACCGCGACGAGCAGATTGCCAAGCTTGTCCGCAAGCACTGGGGTGAGATCAAGGGGGCGACGACGGCGCAAATGAAACAAGAGATCGATCGCCTGGCGGTCATCGTCAACGCAGGCAAGGCGGACCCCTACGTCGGCAAGAAGCTGTTCACCGCGAAGTGCGCCAACTGCCACATGTTGCACGCCAGGGGAGGCAACGTCGGCCCGGACCTGACGCCGTTCAAGCGCGATGACGTGTCGTATCTGCTCGTGCACATTGTCAATCCGAACGCCGAGATCCGCGAGGGCTACGAAAGCTCGATCATCGAAACGGAAAGCGGCCGCACGCTGACTGGGATCATCATCGAGAAAGACGCCCGCGTCGTGATCATGAAAGGCGCGGACGGGCAACGCACTGTGATCCCCAAGGACGACATCGCGGCTCTGACCGGCTCGGGCATTTCGCTGATGCCCGAAGGATTGCTGAATGGGCTCAGCGACCAGGAAGTGCGCGACCTCTTTGGCTATCTGCGCTCGGGACAGCCGCTCAATGAGCGGAAATAGCCGCATCTGATCACGGAATCATCCACGCGTCCCAGTACGCTTGCAGCAACACCAGCACGCCCATGAGCACCGCGAGTGCCAGGCTGTGCCAGAATACGAAACGCAGGAATGGGCCCTCCTGGTTGTGCTGGCCCGTCGCGACAGCGGCGACGACGATGCTCTGGGCGTCGATCGTCTTGCCCATTACGCCGCCGGTCGAGTTGGCGGACGCGAGCAGGACCTGAGCCTTGTCGATGTCGAGATGCGCGAGGGTCGGATCCGGTCAGCGCCACGCCCATCCAGCCGAGCAGTGCGGCAGCGGTCGACCGCCAGAGGGAGCCGAGCGGATCGTAGTGCTGCGTCCACATGTAAAGATGGATACGGCGAACGCGTGCTGATGAAAATTGGTTTGCGCTATGCGATCGGAAAGAACACAACGAACGGACTCAAGCGGCCTGCTTGCGCTCGGCGGCTTCAGCCAGCACCGCCATCAACTGGCGATAGTGTTGCTCGAAGGTCCACTGCAGCGCCGTGCGGCGCGCAGCCTGGGCAAAGCTCTGGCGGCGGCCCGCGTCGAGCATTTGGGCCAGGCACCACGATAGCTCCTGATGATCGTGTGGGTCGCGGATGACGTAGCCTTCTTGATTGGGCGTCGCCGTGTGCAGCAGTTCGCTGGCGCCGTTGAAGCGTGACGTGATGATCGGCAATCCGCACGCCAGCGCCTCGAGCACTACGAGCGAGCATGGATCGTAAAACGTCGGATGCACCAAGAAATCGGCCGCGAAATAGGCGTTGCGCATTTCCTTGCAATAGCCGACGAAGCGCACGTGGTCGCCGATGCCCAGCTTTTGGGCGAGCCTCTGATATGCCGACGCTTCCGGCCGGCCGACGACTAGCAAGCGGAACTGCGGCGGATTCTGTGCAAACTCCGGTCGCGCCATCAGGCGCTGCACCGCGTGCAACAACGGCTCCAGCCCTTTCAGGCGATAGTTCATCGCCGCGAACAGGCCAACCACTTCGTTCGCGCCGATGCCATAATCCTCGCGGCACTGGGCCCGGCACTTCAAGCGATCCTGTTCGATGAAGCGTTGCGGATCAATGGCGCTGCGCACGATGTGCAACTGGCTCGGCGGAATGTGATAGTAGCGCATGAAATGGTCGCGCACCATGTGGCTGTTGACCACGATCGACGACGGCCGATTGCCCAGATACTGGCGGCGCTCGATCATCGAAT
>DASRSQ010000070.1:0-2823 GCA_035656475.1 Gemmataceae bacterium
GCCGTGCGCGGCTCGGACATGTTCAGTCGCTGTCATGCGCGACTGAATTCCTGTTCGCCCATCGTGAGAGTTGCATGGAATGTGAATCGACGATGCCTCGCCCGCGCGTGTTGTTCGGCATCGCCGTCGCCGCCGGGTTCCTGTTCGCGTGCTGGACGCTGGCGGTGATGCGGACGGATGGAGTCGAAGCGTTCGACGAGTCATGCACCCGCACCTGTTTCGAGATGGCGAGCCAGCATCGCTGGGGCTTCATGGTGTTCATCACCGACCTCGGCGGTGTCGCGGCGATGCTGCTGCTGACCATCGTCGGCGCGCTTTGGCAGGCATCGCTCGGCAATCGCCTGCTGGCGCTCGCCTGGATCGCGGTCATGGTCGGCTGCGGCGTCCTCAACGGCGGCGGCAAGCACATCTTCGGCCGTGAGCGCCCGCCGGTGGAGCTGCGCGACCGATCCGTCCTCGAAACCAACGCCAGTTACCCGAGCGGCCACGCCATGGGGAGCGCCATCGGCTACGGCCTGCTCGCCTACTCTCTATTCCTCTGGCAACGCTGTTGGCCGCGCCGAACCGTGATCCTGCTTGCCACGATTGGCATCGTCGCCGCCGTCGGCTTTAGTCGCGTCTATCTGCGTGCCCACTGGTTCAGCGACGTGATCGCGGGCTGGCTTCTGGGGCTGACCTGGCTCTTTCTTTGCCTGGGTTGCCTCGAGTTGTTACGCCTTCGGCCGTTAAGCCTCAAATAAGCGAGTCGATTTTGGGCAATTCTTGGAAGCAGCGAAAGGTGATCGCCTTCGGGCAACGTTCTGAAGTAATGCGGTATCAAGATCATGTGAACGCGTATTCGGCAGATTGTTGCCCGAAGGCGATCACCTTTCGCTGCTTCCAAGAATTGCCCAAAATCGACTCGCTTATTTGAACACTAAAGTAAGGATGCCGGTTTTGCCGATTCTAACGATGGACCACATTCCACCGCTGTTGCCAAGGAAGGCCAACCGTGCGCAAGTTCTATCTTTTGCTGGTACTGGGCGCGTTTATCGGCTGTAACAATCGCGCGGCCAACAAGGGGGACGAAGACGGCGAGACGCCGCCGCTCAACGCAATCCTCAATCGCGCTCCCGGCGACGAGCCGAAGCAAGATGGCGACGGCACGCTGGATGACGCCGGCAAGATGCGCCAGCGAGGCAACGAATTCTTCGCCCAGGGGGACTTCGACCAGGCGATCGAATTCTACACCGCTGCCATCGACGCCAAGGCAGACGCCAAGTCGTACTTCTGCCGGGGCACGGCCCACCTTTCCAAGGAAGAGCTCGACAAGGCACTCGCCGACTTCGACAAGGCCGTCCAGCTCGATCCCACCGCGACCTATCTGCGCATCGATCGCAGCCAGTTGCTGCAGCGCATGGGCAAGACTGCCCAGGGAATCAATGATCTCGACGAAGCCCTCAAGCACGATGCCAAGAATGCAAACATCCTGCTCCAGCGCGGCTTGCTCTATGTCAGCATCGGCATGTTTGACCGTGCCCGCGACGACCTGAGCAAGGCCATCGAGATCAGCCCGACTTATACCGCCTACATCAATCGCGGCTACTGCCTGCATCAGAAGAAGTTGTACAAGGACGCGCTGACCGACTTCGATCAGGCGATCAAGCTGGCGCCGGCCAATCCGCTGGCGTGGAGCAATCGCGGCAATTCGTACACGCAGCTCAGCGATTTCGACAAGGCGATTGCCGACCTCGATGAGGCGATCAAGCTCGATGGCCGCGATCCGCAGTATTACAACAACCGCGGCAGCGCGTACGGCGCGAAGGGGGATCATCGCCGGGCGGCGACCGATTTCACTCGCGCGATCGAGCTGGACCCGGAGTACACGCCGGCGTACCGCAATCGCGGCCTGGCGTATCACACGCTCGGCGAGAAGGAGTTGGCCCGCGTCGATTTCCAGCTCGCGCTGCAACTGCAGCCGACGGTCACGGACGGGATTCCGGCGGAGTACCTGGCGAAATAGCGTCGAGCTGTGGGGCCGGTGCGACGGCTTGCGGATTGGATTCGAGCGAAGGCGGCGCTTGCGCGACAGCGGGAGCGACCGGCTTCGCCTTTGCTTCGTTTTCCTTCTTCTGCGCTTCGCGAATCGCGCTGTCGATGGATCCCTTGGAATAGAGCACCAATCCAGCGCCAACCGCGGCGAGCAGAATGCCTGCGCCGAAAATAATCCAGCCGTTTTGCACTTCGGGCTTGGTGTAAGCAGGCTTCCAGTGCCAGATGACGCTGACGATCGCGTTCACAATCGGTGCGCCTGCGAAGACAAGGGGCGCGACGAACAGCGGATTGCCGCCGAACTTGATCGAGAAGATGATGCAGAGCGCACCGGCCGCCCCGGCGATGCCGCCGAGCGTGGCGAAGGTGACGGCCCGGCTCTTGAAGTCGCCGTTGGCGTCCTTGAAGTCGATCGACTCGGTGCCTGCCCAGCCGAAGTAGAGTGCGATCAGCGGAATGACGACGGCGGTGATGAAGTAAGCGATGCCGACGCACAGAAACGCGCGGATCGCGCCATCGCTCGGCTTGCCGCCGCCCATCTGTGCCTGTCCTTCGTGCAGCACCGGCACATAGACGCCCCACGACAGCACGGCGCCGACCACGAACATCCACCATTCGAACTTCATTTCGCTCTCCTCAAGTGAAAACCGGCGATTGACGCCATTGTATGCGGAACGCGCCTTCAGGAAACGGTTCCTGTAGGTCAGGCTTTCCGGCCTGACCATCTGGTCGATTGCGGGTTTGGTCAGGCTGTAAAGCCTGACCTACGAGTCGACATCAGCCAATCTGCGG
>DASRSQ010000071.1:0-4446 GCA_035656475.1 Gemmataceae bacterium
GGAGCAGGCGCAATCCGCAACGGCAATGGTCCGTGGTGTAGGCGGCTCGCCTGCACGCCAGGCTCTGAAGCGAACCTTGGCCAAGCAGGCAAACTTGGTGTGCAGGCGAACCGCCTGCACCACGGGCCATTGCCGTTGCGGGCAATCTTGGTGTGTGCAAGCGGGCCGCTGCACCACGGGCGATTGCCCTTGCGGAAAATGGCAGCTGTCCCTATCTTGCGGCCCCTTAATCCGTGAGAAGAGCCGCTATGGGTCGGCGCGTGCGAGTGATAATGCTGAGCCTGCTGGCGTGCGTGAGCATGCCGGCGTTCGCATGCGCGCAGGGCATGGGCAACATGCAAATGCCGCAGATGGGGCCGGTCATGGGGGCGACCAGTCCCAATGCCGCTGCCAGCGCGGATCCGCCGCTTGCCGTCAACGAGTCGTACGTCAGCTTCCTCGATAGCGCAGTGCCACGCAATATCTTCATGCTGCGCTTCGATGGAGCGTACAACAATCGCCAGCCGGCCCGCGCCGGCTACCTCTTCCCCAACGGCGGCATGCCCGGAACGCCGGGCTTTCAATCGCCGGAGACCAGGGTTGATACGCTCCAGCTCACCAGTGTCGCCGAATACTCTCTACTACCGTACTTCTCCGTCTTCATGGAGGCGCCGTATCGCTGGATCAATCCGGAGGTTAATCCGAACCAGAACGGCGCCGGCGACATTTCCTACGGCTTCAAGCTTTGCACCTGGTCCTCCGACGGCCTGATCGCCACCATTCTCTTTCGCGTCTATCAGCCGACCGCGGTCCACGAAGCGCTCGGCACTGGCCACTGGCGTCTTGAGCCGGGCCTCCTCGTCGACTATCAGATCTCGCCGAGCTTTCGTCTCGAAGGCGAATTCCGCTACTGGACGCAGCTCGGTTCGAGTGACTTCGGCGGCGACTTCCTCCGCTACGGCCTCGGCCTGTCCTACGGCGCCCGCAAAGCTGGCTTCTGGTTCGTCCCCGTCGCCGAGGCGGTCGGCTACAGCATCCTCTCCGGTAAAACCATGCAGGCCTTCAGCCCCGAAGCCTACATCATCCAGGACGCCCGCGGCGAATGCATCGTCAACACCTATCTCGGCCTTCACCTCGGCTACGGCCCCAATATCGATCTCTACATGGGCTACGGCCGCTCGCTGACCGGCGACTTCTGGAACCGCGACACCTACCGTGTCGAACTGCGTCTGCTGTATTGAGCTTGAACCATCTGAGCGATTGGCAATGTAGAGCACTCGCTCCGCGAGTGCGGTGGCGGAGAGTTTGCATTGACTGCTTTTGCCGCGGAATGTTCCACCGCACTCGCGAAGCGAGTGCTCTACGCTACTCGGAATTGCCGTCTTCGAAATGGTCCATGCGGAAGCGCTGGAAGGTCATCGGCCGCGCGAAAGGCGCGATCTGCAACACGACCATGCCATTCTTGAAAATCACGACCTTACCTGTCGATTGACTGACCACCACGGCGACCGCCTTGGTTTTCTTGCTGATGGCGGCGGCAGCCCAGTGGCGCGTGCCCCAGCCCTTGCTGACCGATGTGACCGTGTCGGCCGGCGCGTCGATCAACATGCATGCCGCCTCGGCCACGCCGTCGCGGCGCACGATGATCGCACCTTCCATTTGCGCGATGTCCTTGATCTGTTCGCGCACCTTCTTGTCGCGGATGTCGCGCTCCTTGCGACTGTAGCCGCGAAACGGATTGAAGTTGAGCGGCCGGGACATCGTCATCACCTTGTCGGTATCGCCGACCACGAACATCGTGCCGACCGGCTTCCCTTCGCGCCCCTCCTGGCCGATCTCCGTGGCCAGCTCGACCACCGCTCGCAAGGTTTCGAGCGGCACCTGCGTGTCGAGGGTGCGCAGGTCGGCGGCAGTCAGGCGTTCGAGATGCTCTCCCAGATGAATGATGCTCAGGCTGTCGACGTGCTCGGGATGCCCTCCCTCGACGCCGATGCCGTTGTAGATCGCGACGACGTGGGAGCCGGGCTTGAGCTTGTCGGTGGCGACGGCTTCAAGCAGGGCGACACTCATCTGCTCGTGCGTCGGGGTCGGGCCGGGATCGATGTCGAGTACGTGCAGGCGGCGGTCGGCGAGCAGCTCCTTGCTTAGCTTCTGGTCGGCGGCGGCAAGCAACAGCTTCTCGGCCGGGATGATTTCAAGCACTTCATCCCAATCGAGGAAGGTCTCCGTCAGGAGCAGAACAGCGTCAGCCGCCAGCTCGTCGACAAGCTGTCGTGCTGCTCGCAGCAAGGCCGCCGTTTGCGGAGGAAGGGCCATGGGGTTCCGGCAAAAAAAACGTGCTTGCGATGATCGCTCGTCCGCGACGAGAAGAATGTTGTATCACTCGATGCATCAAGGCAAAGAGCGCGAGCAAGTAAACAGAGCGAAAAAAGAAAAGTTTTTTCGAGCATCGTGACTCTGAAGCGAACGAAAGATACCAATCGACTCTGCGATGAGCGGGACAGGCAATCGCCCGTGGTGCAGGCGGGGCGGCCTCGCCTGCACGAAATTGGCAACGATCCGACCAAGAACGCCGCTGTCTTGGCCACGCGCGTCGGACCGTGCAGGCGAGCCTGCACCACGGCACTTTTGTGCTTGCGAGAATTTCATTGAAGTCGCAACGATGCCGGCTAGGATAGCTGCGGTACCTTCCCGCCATCGTGTGTTGCGTCTCATGCTGCGTTGCATTCGAAAAACTCTCTGCTGGCAAGCGATCGCGCGCCGCCTGTGCGTCGCGGTGACGTTGCTTGCGTATGCGTCGACGGCGCTCGGCTTCCCGCTACCGGCAGGCGCCGCGAGCACGGCGTCTCCCGATCACGGCTGCGGCCAGCGCGTATGCTGTTGCGGCACCGTCGAGCAATGCAAGACCAGCGGCTGCGGTTGTTCGCACGATGACCCTGAAGAAAGCAACGAGCCGACCTGCTGCGTAAAGAAGCCGACTTCGGCCAAGCCGGACCTGCGCTGGGTCCTAAGCATCTCGGCTCGCAAGTGCAGCGGCGGCGCGACCGAATGGGTCAGCGCTCATGCGGCCTTGCCCGGAGCCATGCCGCTCACCTGGCAGCCGAGCTGGCCCTATTGCCATCGCGTTCCCCTGACGCGGCATTGCATTCACGTCGTCACGTCCGATCTGCTTGATCCACCTCCTCGAAGCGAAGCGGCTTAGCCTCTGCCGGCGTATGCGTTGCCGGCCCGGTCAATCCGCGTCACTCCCTGCTGACAGGCCGCCGTGTTCCGGCGCCGCTTGACTTTCACGCTTCAAAGGAGACCCCATGCGCTCACGTCGCGCATTCACCTTGATTGAGTTGCTGGTCGTCATCGCCATCATTGCCATCCTGATCGCCCTGCTCGTTCCAGCGGTGCAAAAGGTGCGCGAGGCCGCCTCGCGCATTCAATGCACCAACAATCTCAAGCAGATCGGCCTGGCCCTGCACAGCTATCACGACGCGACCAAGGCTTTCCCCGAGGCGCGCGATCCCTATCCCTTCGCTTTCTCCCCGCAGGCACACCTGCTGCAATACATCGACCAGGGATCAGTGTGGAGCATGATCGACTTCACCGGCGCCAACGGGGCGACCACCACGTACAAGGGGGTCAACGCCGCCCCGGCGATCATCAAGGTTCCCGTCTTCAATTGCCCCAGCGACGTCGGCGCGGTCTACGGCGGCAACGGCGCGGTGGCCGGCATCGTCTACGGCGGCACGAATTATTCCTCCTGCACCGGCACCGGCAAGAATACCGTCACCGGCGTGATTAACGGCGACTACGCCACGGGCGACGGCGTCTTCCTCCTCGCCCCCGCCGGCCCCACGCGCATGATCACCATCACCGACGGCACCTCCAACACCGCCGCCTTCAGCGAATCGGTCTACGGCAACGGCGCCGCCAACCTCTCCCCTGCCCCCAGCGGCACCATCGACCCCAACGCTCTCGCCATCGACATCGCCGGCGGCGGTTCCACCGATCTGGCCAACTGCGCCGCCACCACCACCTACACCGGCCAGCGCGGCGACCGCTGGATCAACGGCGGCTATCTCTCTACCGCCTACAACCACTTCGCCACTCCGAACTCGTCCACGCTCGATTGCCTCAACACCTCCAACAACATGGGCCTCAAAACCGCCCGCAGCCGACATCCCGGCGGCGTCAACCTGCTCCTCTGCGACGGCAGTGTCCGCTTCGTCACCAACAGCATCTCGCTCTCAACCTGGCAAGCCCTCGCCACCCGTGCAGGCAACGAGCCCGTCGGTGATTTCTAGCGTGAACTGGTTTACGGCATTCAGGTAAAGAACGCGCGCGTAAGACGGGCATGCTTGCCCGTCCGAAGATATCCCGGACTGAATGGACGGGCTAGAATGCCCGTCCTACGACTTGCGATTGCTGGTTCTGTGCTTCACCCGGGTTTCCTCGTCCGTGATCCTCTCTTCATCT
>DASRSQ010000072.1:0-2033 GCA_035656475.1 Gemmataceae bacterium
CGCGGCGAGTGCGGATCGCCTTCGTGGTCGCTGAATTCATGGTGCTTGCGGTGGACGGCCACCCACATGATGGCCGAGCCTTCGCCGGCCAGTCCGCCGACGAAGGCCAAAGCGCGGCGCACCCAGGGATAGGTGGAAAAGCTGCCGTGCGTCAGACAGCGATGGAAACCGAGCGTGATGCCGAAGACGCCGGTGATGAATCCGAGGATTAACGTCAGAGCCACGCCCTTCCAGGTGAAGCAGAACAGGGCGCCGATGGCCCCCAGGTGCAGGGCGCCGATCCACAGGATCACAGGCCAGTCGTAGCCGCGCTTCCAGCGATTGGCTTGCGATTCGATGGCCGCCGCTTCGCGCGCCACGCTCGAGCGACGCGCTTGCCCTGAACGAGCTCGGGCCTGATCACGCTTCTTCTTCAGTTTCCGTTTGTGCTTCAGTATCTCGACAGGTGTCACGGACGATTCCCCTTGAATGGTCTGTTGCGGGGCAGGCAGCCCGATGGCGTTTTGCGGCTCAATCGGTGCGGCCGCATCTTGTGGCCGCGCGATCCTACCTGCTTATTCGACGAATTCTAGGAAGGCTTCCGTTTGCGAGTGTCACGTCGCCGTCCGCCGAATGTAAAAGATTGGTAACAAGCGCCGTACATGTCGAAAAACAAAGATTTCCCGGCCCGCGCGGCGCGCAGAAATGCTCTTGACACCACTTTTGGGGAGGAACATGAGCAAGGCTTGAGCCACGGACCGACGTCTCGTCAGGCTGCATTACCGGCCGGAAGGGGCCGATAGCGGCGTCACGCGTGCGTTGCAACGCCGAGCACCAGCGGGTGCTCCAGCTCATAGAAGTCGCGATACTTCATGCGGATCGCCTGCTCGTGGCTGTTGCCCTCGAAGACGATCTCTTCGGCCCAAGTCAGCGACTCGTCGACGATCGTCTCCATGCCATGTTGCGATCCGAAAGGAGGCAACGCGCCGACTTCGCAATCACGGCAGAGTGCCGCGATTTCGTCTTCCGTGGCGAGCTCGATGTCGACCACGCCCATGGCCTGGCGCAATTTGTCCAAGTCGACGCGCGCCGAGGCGGGCACCACGATCAAGTAATAGCAGAATCCATGCGCCGCTTTGAGGACGACGCTCTTCGCGACCCAATCGCCCGAGACGTGTACTGCCTCGGCAACACGTTGAGCGCTGTATGCCGCCGGATGGTCGATGACGTGGAATGTCGCCTGATGTTCCCGCAAGTATTCTTGCACGTTCATGGTGCTCCCCCTCCGACGACCAGGCACCCTTTCCCATGTGTCATTCTACCGAGTTGGGCGCCGGGCGTCCTTCGTGAAGTCGTCCGAAGCGGAGCTGTTACACCGAGAAACGCCTGTCCTTGTCGACACAGCCGACAAAAGGCATCGGCCGATGGTTGCGGGCGCGTAACCCGCGAAGACAATTTGCCAGGTGGACAGACCCGTAAGCGAATCGGCCGGCGAGCCGGACCTCCGCGACGACCGCTCGGTGCAGCTGCAAAACCAGGCGCGCGGGCGCTCTTCGGGCCGGGCAGCACGCCCGATCCCCGTGGGGGAGCTACACCTGGAAGGTGTTCAAATGCTGCCGGGCGAGCACTTCTTCGACGGCCGTTTCCCAGATTTGGCGTATGGTGTCGTCCTGCAAAGTTGCCAGTTGCGGCGCCTTGCGCAGTTCGTCGGCGAACTTCTTCGGATTCCGAAAGATGGCTGGCGTCATGCTGCAGGGAATCACCTTGGCTTGCTCTTCCGCCCAGACGAAGACGGTGATCCGCTGGTCGATCGAAACCTTGTCGAGTGTATGTGCCATCTCAGATAAAATCCCAAAAGTATTGTCCGTAAAAGCCCCAGGGCGTGCGAGGCCGGGAATACTGACTCTACCCTCCGAAAGCAAAGAGTCCATACGGGTGGACCCGGGGGAGCCGGCGTTCGCCTGCACTTCCCCGTCACCACCCAACCGATCCGGCATACCCGGCATACCCGGCATCGCCAAGCCACGCACGACTATCGTAGCTTACCCCGCGCT
>DASRSQ010000073.1:0-5691 GCA_035656475.1 Gemmataceae bacterium
CGGCCAAGGAAGTGAGCAGGTTTGGTCATCATGAACGTAACCCCCGATGAATCGTCATTTTTCGCCCAGAGCGACGGTCGCGTCGCGTTCCATCCAGCCGCCCGAACCGTTCGGCACCAGTTCCACCAGATCGATCTCGCCCGGCGTCACCTGGGTGACGTGGCCATAGTTCTGGCCCATGTAGTCGCCCACGCGGACCTGGTGGATCACACCCTGCGGATCCTTGATGAGCCCCTCGACGTTGCCCTTTGCACCGATCGTGCCCACCATCTTCAGACTGTCCAGCGGAAAGGCTTCGAGCGGTTCACGCGGACGATTCTGGTCAGGATGAGGGCCAAGCGCGTTCGCCGAACCCGCTTGTGGCGGCGCAGGTTCGAAGGGATCGCGCTTGTCCTGATCCTGGTAGATGAAGGTTTCAAAAGTCTTGACCACCGGGAGCGCGGGCAAGGGCGCACCCTTGCGTGCCTTGACCTGCGCGACCCATTCATGGAGGTCACCCTGGCTGCTGCACGCGGCGAGGCCGAAGATCATGCCGAGCGTCGCCAGCGCAATGACTAGACGGGTGGGTCGCATGGTCACTTCCCTCCCTTCTTGGCCGGTTGCTTGCCCTTCGGCTCCTCGTCGCCGAGGTAGCGATAAGTCTGCACCGTGCCTTCGAGCATCAGCACTCCGCCGGGCGGGGGCGCATCCTTGCCAGCCGGCTTGGCTGCCTTGAGCGATACGTCGTGCATGGTCAGGATCACCACGCGCGGCAGCGATGCCACGCCGCTGATGAAGGTCCCGAACTGGTGATACGTGCCCTGCATCTTCAGCGCGATCGGCTGGATTGCGTAGAACTCTTCCGGAATCTCGGCCTTCGGCTGGAACAGGTCGGTCTCGATGCCGGCGGCCTGCGCCGTTTGCGAAATGTTGACCAGCAGTGCCGGCATTTCGGTCTTGCTGGGCAGCTCGCGCAACATCTGGCTCAGCATTTCGTTCATCTGGGCAAGCTGGGCCTTGAGGGCGTCCAGGTTCACCACCTGGGCCTGCTTGTCTTCGAAGTCATGCTTGAGCGTGACCTCTTTCTGCTGCCCCGACGCAAGCGTGTCCTGCTGGCCGCTGATGTAAAAGTACCAGCCGACGAACAGGATCACGATCACGATGATGGCGATGAAGAAGCCCTTGACCGACGACGGCCAGCCGCCGATGTTGTTGCGATCGAGATTGCGCAGGTCATCGAAGAATTTCATGGCCTGGCTCCTCCCTTGCTCTTGGGCGCAACGGCTGCCGATGTCGTCGGCTGCGCGGTTTTCGGAGCGGGTGTGGAAGACGGCGCCGCCGCAGGTGACGAAACAGGCGCGGATGATGCCAGGGTGGCCGCCGTGGCCGACGCAGGTGCCGGAGCCTGGGCGGCTTGCGTCGACGCCGCGGGCGCGGAAGCTGGAGGCATGGCACCGGCCGTGGACGACGCCTTCATCGGCGTGCCTGCAACCGAAGCCGCCGGTGCCGCGCTCGCAGCGGTAGCAGCCACGGCAGCACTGGAACCGGACGCGGGCCCCGAACCGTCACCATCGCCCTTCTGCTTGTCCAGCGCGACGACCAGCTCGAACTCATAAGGCATGTTGGAATCGCCGTGGACGTTTTCCGTCTTGACGAGCGTGGTCGGACCCATCCACGGCGAGGCCTCGATGTTGCGCATGTATTCGGCAACCGTGGCGTTCGATTGCGCCACGCCATCGAGCGTCAGTTTGTCGCCTTGCTGCTTCAGCGACGTCAGGCGTGCGCCGGCGGGAATGGTCTGCACGACCTGGTCGAACAGATGCACCATCTGCGAACGGCTGGACTGCAGTTTCTCGACGATGCGCTTGCGATCCAGCAGGTGCTTCTTGACCTTCTGCAGGTTCTGGATTTCGGTGATCTTGGAATCGAGCTGGGCGATCTGGCCCTGCAGGTATTCGTTGCGATTGTTCTGGTTGTCGATGCGCAAGCTCATCCAGAAGCCCCACAACAGCACCAGCACGATCGCGGCCACCGCCGCGATGCCGAGGTGGGCGAAGAACTCGCGCTTGCGACGCTCGCGCCGTTCCGCGCGCCACGGGAGGAGGTTGATCTTGGCCATCAGTCGAAGCTCCTCAGGGCCAGCCCGGCGGCGATCATCAGCGCCGGGGCGTCCTGCGCCAGCGTCTGCGCCTGCAACCGCGGGGACAACGACATGCTGGCGAGCGGATTGGCCACCACGCACGGCACGCCCAGCTGCTCGACCACCATGTCGGCGACGCCGGGGATGGACGCGCAGCCGCCGGCCAGCACGACCTGATCGACTTTGCCGAATTCGCTGCCCGCGAAAAAGAACTGCAACAGGCGACTGACCTGCTGCACCATGGCTTCCTTGAACGGCTCCAGCACTTCGATTTCGTAGGATTCGGGCAAGCCGCCCTGGCGCTTGGCCAGCCCGGCTTCCTCGTAGGACATGCCGTAGCGGCGCATCACTTCGTCGGTGAGTTGCTTGCCGCCGAACACCTGCTCGCGCGAATAGATGGTGCGCTGGTTCTTCAGCACCGACAGCGTGATCATCGTCGCGCCGATGTCCACCAGCGCGACCAGCGCGTCGCGCGGCACCGAAAGCTGGTCGGCGATCAGGCGGAAGGCGTTCTCCATCGCGAACACCTCGACGTCGATCACCCGCGCGGTGAGTCCGCCGAGGTCGAGTGCCGCGACGCGCATGTCCACGTTTTCGGTGCGGGACGCAGCCAGCAGGATCTGCTGCATCTCAGGGTTGTCCTTCACCGGCCCGATGGTTTCGAAATCGAGGCTGACTTCCTCGATCGGGTACGGAATGTACTGGTTGGCCTCGACCTGCACCTGCCCTTCAAGGTCGTCCTCGGACAAGTCGGCCGGCATCGGGATGACCTTGGTGATCACCGCCGAGCCCGCGACCGCGGCCGCGGCATGCTTGGTGCGCGCACCGGAACGTTGCACGGCGCGGCGGATTGCATCGCCGACGGCCTCGACCTCGACGATGTTCTTCTCGACCACGGCATTGGGTGGCAGCGGCTCGACCGCGTAGTGCTCCACGCGGAAACGCGAGCCGGCCTGGCTCAACTGCAACAACTTGACCGCGGTCGAACTGATATCGACGCCGATCAGCGGCGCAGCATTGGTTGTCAGTAATCCCACTGGAATTCCCCTTCCCCGAGCCCGCATGCGCAGAAACACGCGCGACTGCATTAGATACGAAAGTTAACAAAATATCAATGACCTTGCAAAGTACCTGCAAGCCGATGAAGTTAATTAACTTTCTGTCTCAAATGATCGCCCTTCAATACCGATTTTGGCTGGAAGTACGTCACAAATCTTCGAGAAACTTCGGACCCATTTCGCAGCATGTCCCGGACCTCATCGTGCGGCGTTTCCGGGACCGCACGAGGAGCAGTCGCGTGACTTCACTCCTGCTCCGGAAAACGCCTGCACGAAGCGTGCCTCTATAATTTGGCATTCCCTCGTTCCCATTGTTCGTGTTGCGGAACGCGCAGCCCAAGCCGCTGTCTGCATTGATCGGCATCATCCCGCAGCCCGTCGAGTGACGCTTCCGGATAACGCATGAGAATTCTCAAACGACTGCTGCTGGTCTGCCTCGCCGGCGTGCTGTGCCTTGTACTGCTCGGCGTGATCGCAGGCGGCATCGCCTGGTGGCTGCTGGAGCCGCGGGTGCCGTCGGTGGCATCGCTCAAGGACGTGCAGATGCAGATTCCGCTGCGCATCCTGAGTTCCGATGGCCAGCTCATCGCGGAATACGGCGAGATGCGCCGCAACCCGGTGCAGATCGCAAACGTGCCCGACAACTTGAAGCACGCTGTGCTTGCGGCCGAGGACGCCGACTTCTACCACCATTCCGGCATCGACGTGGTCTCGACGTTTCGGGCAGCGATGGAAGTCGCGCTGCACCATGGCGAGAAGGTGCAGGGCGGTTCGACCATCACCCAGCAGGTCGCGCGCAACTTCTTCCTGAGCCCGCAGAAGACCTATACCCGCAAGCTCATCGAGATCCTCACGTCGTTCCGCATCGAGAGCGAGCTGAGCAAGGACCAGATCCTGCAGCTCTATCTCAACAAGATGTTCCTGGGCCACCGCACCTATGGCGTGGCGGCGGCCGCGCAGTATTACTACGGCAAGACCGTCGACCAGTTGAGCATTGCCCAGTGCGCGGCGATCGCCTCGAGCTTCCAGTCGCCCTCGGTGGTCAATCCACTCGACCACAAGGATCGCCTGATCGCGCGCCGCAACTGGGTGCTCGGCCAGATGCTCTCGCATCGCTTCATCGACCACGCCCAGTACGATCAGGCCATCGCTGCACCGGATGACGCCGCGCCGCACGAGCCGCCGGTGCAGGTCGATGCGCCCTATCTCGCCGAAATGGTGCGCCAGCAGGCGGTGCAGAGACTCGGCAACCAGGCGCTCACCGACGGCTACGTGATCCGCACGACCATCGATGGCCACTTGCAGGCGCTCGCGAATCACGCGCTGCGCAGCCGGCTGGAGGATTACGACCATCGCCACGGCTATCGCGGCCCCGAAGCACACGTTGCGCTGCCGGAACCTGCGACACCCGCGTCGCTCGAGCAAGCCCTGTCGGGTTACAACGACGTCAGTGGCCTGTGGCCCGCGATCGTCACCGCCGTCGATGCCGACGCGGCCGAGGCTTACGTCCAGGGAGGCCAGTCGATCAAGCTGCCGGTCGCTGACCTGAAATGGGCGCTCGGCTATGCACGCAAGGCAGGCAACGACGGCAAGGGCGCGGCTTCGATACTGCGTCCCGGCGACATCATTCGCGTGCGCGAAGTCGAGAACACGCAGGCCACGCCTGCCGCGCCGGCATCGAAAGCGGCGAAGGTCGCCGCCGGCGACCCGAAGCACTGGGAGCTGGAGCAGATCCCGGCCGCACAGGCCGCGATGGTGGCGCTGTCGCCAGACGACGGCGCGGTGAAGGCGCTGGTAGGCGGCTTCAATTTCCAGTTGAGCAAATTCAACCGCGCGGTGCAGACCGCGCGCCAGCCCGGCTCCAGCTTCAAGCCGTTCATCTATTCAGCCGCCTTCAGCCGCGGCTATACGCCCGCGTCGATCTTCAACGATGCGCCCATCGCGCTGCCCGACCCGTCCAAACCGGGCGGCCTCTGGACGCCGCAAAACGATGACGGCAAGTTCCGCGGACCAATGCGCCTGCGCGAAGCGCTCGCACAATCGGTGAATCTGGTCGCAATCCGTTTGCTGGATGCGGTCGGCGTTCGCTACGTGCGTGATTACGTGACGCGCTTCGGTTTCCCGCTCGACGCCATTCCGGCCAACCTGTCGATGGCGCTGGGTACCGCCTCGGTGTCGCCGATGGCGATGGCACGCGCCTACGCGGTCTTCGCCAATGGCGGATTCTTGATCACGCCGTACTACATCGCCGAGATCGACAATCGTGACGGCAAGGCCATCTACAAGGCCGATCCCGTGCAGGCCTGCCGCAATTGCGAGGCACGCCTGCTCGACGAGGGCAAGACCACCGCGGCGCCCGCGCAATCGGACGCCGCCGCCGGCGATCCGGGCGCGCTTGGGAATACCGCCAACGCCCTTTCGAACGGCGCGTCCACGGGTCCCCTGCTCGCGCCGCGCGTCATCGATCCGCGCAACGATTTCCTGACCACTTCACTGATGCACAGCGTGATCGAC
>DASRSQ010000074.1:0-1745 GCA_035656475.1 Gemmataceae bacterium
TGAGCAGGCGAAGCCGACGCCTTTTTTTATTCCAGCTCGTGAACGTCCGACAGGACGCCGCGCGGGATGCACACCGTAAGCACGGTCAAGTTGCCGATGGCCTTGTGCTTGACGCCGCGGGGCACGTATACGACCACGCCCTTGTGTACCTCGATCGTTTCATCGTCGAGGATCATCGTGCCTTGGCCGTCGATGATGTAATAGAACTCGTCGGTGCGGGCGTGGTAATGCAATTTCGCGTCGTGGATTTCGACGTGATGGACTTCGGCCGCGGCGCCGTCCTTCTCTTCGACCAGGCAGCGAATCTGCCCACACGTTTCGGCCCATGGCGTGACTACCGCCGGATCACGACGCAGGTAAGCGGCACGCGTGCTCATGTCGGTGTTCCTGATAGGGAGCATTCGAGGGCCCGGTCAACCAAAGGCGCAAACACCCACTTTATATCGCAGCAAGGATGTCACCGCGAGACTTTTTTGCGACCGTGGGCAGTGCGGCCTGCTGCTTGTCGACAATCGAGGGTCGGTTTGCACCCAGAGGCCTCTTGCCGCCGCAGGATACGACACCGCTACCAAAATCGCCTGCACAAGCGACCGGCGAAGACGCCTGGTGAAGCTGTCCTGGGCGTTTCTCGTTGGCCAAAGTTGCAGTTGGTCCCGGTAGTCCTACTCTATGCGTGATATGGTTGAGTGTGATTCTCCTGGTCACACGGGCCGGTGCGCCGTAAGCGATTGGGAAGAATCTCTCCATTCATTCGCCCGGCCAAGATCGTCCTCATCATGAGTCCACCGCTCTATCCCTCGCTGTACCAGATCAATACGCGCGTCTGGCTGACGGCGCGGTCGCGGACCCTTGGTCGTCGCGCCACGCTCGATGATATACCGGACGACGAACTTGATCGCCTGGCCGCAAGGGGCTTCGACTGGATTTGGTTTCTCAGCGTTTGGCAGACGGGCCAGGTCGGGCGCGATATCTCGCGCAGCAACCGTCCGTGGCGGCGTGAGTTCGAAGAAACTTTGCCCGATCTTGCCGAGGAGGACATCGCCGGTTCCGGTTTCGCCATCTCTGGTTATACGGTGCACCGTGATCTGGGCGGGGACCAGGCCTTGGCACGCTTGCGCGAACGACTCGAACAGCGCGGGCTGAAGCTGGTTCTGGATTTCGTGCCGAATCATACGGCGCTCGATCATCCTTGGGTCGAGATGCATCCCGCGTATTACATTGCGGGTACGGAAGTCGATGTTGCCCGAGCGCCGCAGAACTACGCCCAGGTGAAGTGCGCCAGCGGCGATCGAATCCTGGCGCTCGGCCGCGACCCGTATTTCCCGGGCTGGCCCGACGTCGTGCAGCTCAACTACGGCAATTCCGAGACGCAGCAGGCGATGATCGACGAATTACAGAAGATCGCCGGGCAATGCGACGGTGTGCGTTGCGACATGGCCATGCTGGTGCTGCCGGAAATCTTCGAGCGCACGTGGGGAATCAAGGCACATCCCTTCTGGCCCAGGGCGATAACTCAGGTTCGTGAAAAAGTTCCCGGCTTTTGTTTCATGGCCGAGTGTTATTGGGACCTGGAGTGGACGCTGCAGCAACAGGGATTCGACTATACCTACGACAAGAGGCTGTACGACCGCTTGCGCGAGAAGCAGGCCCGGCCCGTGCGCGAGCACCTGCGAGCGGGGCTCGATTATCAAGACAAGTTGATGCGCTTTTTGGAAAATCACGACGAGCCCCGCGCCGCCGCCGTT
>DASRSQ010000075.1:0-4140 GCA_035656475.1 Gemmataceae bacterium
CGGCTACTGGAAGAATCCCGCCGCCACGGCCGCCTCCATCAACGATGGCTGGCTACACACCGGCGACCTCGGCTTTCTCGACGACGACGGCTTTCTCACCATCAATGGCCGCAAGAAGGATCTGCTCGTCTTGTCCAACGGGAAGAAAGTGGTGCCGACACATGTGGAAGGCATCCTGCTCGGCGATCCGTGCATCGACCAGGCGGTGGTGTGCGGCGAGGGACGCAACTACCTCGTCGCTCTCGTGGTACCGAACCTGGGCAACCTCGCACGCGCCATGTCGCTCGGCGGCGAGCCCGACCCGCGCGACGCTGCGGTGCGCACGTTTCTCGAGGCGCGGGTTGCCAGGCTGCTGGAGCATGAGGCTGCCTGGGAACAGGTGCGCAAGATCGTGGTGCTCGCGGAGCCGTTCAGCGTGGCGCGCGACGAGATGACGGTGAGTCTCAAGCTGCGCCGCAATGTCATTGTGGATCACCATCGCGACCAGCTCGACACGGTTTATCGCGAGGGATAAAAGAGTAGGTCAATGTTCGCCGACGTACCGCCGCCACGATCTGAGCGCGTTCAACCGGAGGAAAACGAGACACCGGAATATTAACCTTGCGAAGCCATGAGGACTGACTTCAGGAGCGACTGAAATGCCCATTTTCATCGGCGGTGATTACGCGACGGACGCCGGCATGGTTTGCCTGTGGGACCCGGAGGCGTTTCGCTCGGTGGTCGATTACGACACCTGGGAAGAGGAACTTTGCGAGGATCGCGACATTCTTCGCCATATCAAGGCCGGGCATCTGACGCCGATAAACACCAACCACGGCGTCGACGGCGCCTTTGCGGTGATCGTCCGCATCGGCGACGATGCGCTGCCAGCAAGCCTGACCGAGCGCGAGGCCCGCTACATTCTCGCCGAATCGGCGCCGTATCGCTTCCAATCCTCCGGACGGATCTGCGTGAGCGGTCTGGAGTACATCGAGGCCCAGCCAGGTCCCAGCGTTGGCGTCGTGCCCATGCCCACGGGGGAGTATATGGTGAAACTCTATTTCATCGCGTGGGACGATGAGCCTGGAATGAAGGATCGCAAGGGGAGACCGAAGCCCGGCGCATTGCCGGACTTCGTTCTGCTGGTGAACCCCAAGCCGAAGAAGAAAAAAATACGCTTTCGCACCAAATTGCATGCGCTGGAGCCGTTAAAATGACGGCAGCAGCATGCTTCTATAACCGACAATTGGCGGCGCTTCGGCTACACGTTGTCTCCTTCCGTTGACGTGCCCGCCTTCGCGGTGGCGTGCTGGCCGCCCCATTTCCAGCCGCTGATTTCCGGCATGTCGTCGCCGTGCTTCTGGATGTACATCTTGTGCTCAATCAGCCTGTCGTGGATCGCCTGCTTGAAATAGGCGGCCTTCGCCCCGAGTTGGGGCAAGCGGTCTATCACGTCCTCGCACAGGTGGAAGCGATCCAGGTCGTTGCGCACCACCATGTCGAACGGCGTCGTCGTCGTCCCCTCTTCCTTGTAGCCACGCACGTGCATGTTCTTGTGGTTGGTACGGCGATATGTCAGGCGATGGATGAGCCAGGGATAGCCGTGGAACGCGAAGATGATCGGCTTGTCCTTGGTGAAGAGGGCGTCGAAATCGCGATCCGACAGGCCGTGCGGATGCTCGCTCTGCGGCTGTAGTTTCATCAGGTTGACCACATTGACAACACGCACCTTCAGGTCCGGCAGGTGCCTGCGCAGCATCTCGACGGCGGCCAGCGTCTCCAGCGTCGGCACATCGCCGCAGCAACCCATCACCACGTCGGGCTCGAAGCCCTTGTCGTTGGACGCCCACTCCCAGATGCCGATGCCTTCGGTGCAATGCTTGATCGCCTGGTCCATCGTCAGGAACTGCGGCGCCGGTTGCTTGCCCGCAATGACCACATTGACATAGTTTCGGCTCCGCAGACAGTGATCGGTAACGGAGAGCAAGCAATTCGCGTCGGGCGGCAGATAGATCCGGACCACCTCGGCCTTCTTGTTGACCACGTGATCGATGAAGCCCGGATCCTGGTGCGAGAAACCGTTGTGATCCTGACGCCAGACGTGCGAGCTGAGGAAATAGTTGAGCGACGCGATCGAGCGGCGCCAGGGAATCTCGTGGCAGACCTTGAGCCATTTGGCGTGCTGATTGAACATGGAGTCAATGATGTGGATGAACGCCTCGTAGCACGAGAAAAAGCCATGGCGGCCGGTGAGGAGATAGCCTTCGAGCCAGCCCTGGCATTGATGCTCGCTGAGCACCTCCATGACGCGGCCATCGGGGCTGAGCTTGTCGTCAGTCGGATAGATCTCGGCCATGTAGCAGCGCGTCGTGACGTCGAGGACGTCCTGCCAGCGGTTGGAATTGTTCTCGTCGGGACTGAACAGGCGGAAGTTCTTCGTATCGAGATTGAGCTTCATGACATCGCGGAGGAACTTGCCCATCATGCGTGCCGACTCGGTCGTGGTCGCGCCGGGCGACTTCACCTCAACGGCGTAATCGCGGAAGTCGGGCATGCGCAGGTCGCGCAAGAGCAGACCGCCGTTGGCGTGCGGATTGTCGCTCATGCGTCGATGCCCGGCCGGCGCGAGAGCCGCAATGTCGTCCTTGAACTTGCCAGCCGCATCAAACAGCTCCTCGGGCTTGTAGCTCTTCATCCAGCTTTCGAGGATGCGGATGTGTTCCTCCTTGTTCATGTCCGACATCGGCACCTGGTGCGAGCGCCAGTAGTCCTCGCATTTTTTGCCATCGATCTCCGCGGGGCACGTCCACCCCTTTGGAGTACGGAAGATGATCATTGGCCAGGCCGGACGCTTCACCGTTGCGCCTTTCGCGCGAGCCTCGGCCCAGATCGATTTGATCTCGGCGATGCAGGCATCAAGCACTTCGGCTAACTGGCGGTGCACGGTAGCGGGTTCGTGCCCCTCAACGAGGTATGGCTTGTATCCCATGCCCTCGAAGAATTTGCTCAGCTCCAACTCTGGGATACGGGCGAGGAAGCACGGGTTGGCGATCTTGTAGCCATTGAGATGGAGGATTGGCAACACGCAGCCGTCGCGGGCGGGATTGAGGAATTTGTTACCATGCCAGCCCGTGGCGAGCGGCCCGGTTTCGGCTTCGCCGTCGCCAACGACGCAGGCGACGATGAGATCGGGATTGTCGAACGCGGCGCCATAAGCATGCGACAGGGCGTAGCCAAGCTCGCCGCCCTCGTGGATGGAGCCCGGCGTTTCCGGGGCGACGTGCGACGGGATGCCGCCGGGGAAGCTGAACTGCTTGAAGAGCCGTTTCATGCCCTCGGCATCGCGGCTGATGTTCGGATAGTACTCGGAATAGGTCCCTTCGAGATACGCATGGCCGACGATTGCGGGGCCGCCGTGCCCGGGACCGATGATGTAGATCATGTTGAGGTCATCGCGCTTGATGACGCGATTGAGATGCACGTAGAGAAAGTTGAGCCCCGGCGTCGTGCCCCAGTGGCCGAGCAGACGCGGCTTGATGTGCTCGCGCTTGAGCGGCTCGCGCAAAAGCGGATTGTCGAGCAGGTAGATCTGTCCCACAGAAAGGTAGTTGGCGGCGCGCCAGTAGGCGTCCATGAGGCGCAATTCTTCGGCTCCGAGCGCTTCCGGTGCAGACTTCTGGCCATCCACATTCTTGCGCTTCGTGTCAGTAGCTGCAGTCTTCACGCGTTGATCCTTTCATTCGATGGGTGGACGATTCGGACAGGACATGGTTGCCGTACATTGACGTTCTAGTGCGCCTGGGCGAAAGGATGTGAAAAATCGGCCATTGGCTGCGCAGGGGCGCTCTCGAATCTGCGAACGCGGATGCCGTTCGGCCCAAGCAATGATGCGCCTGCGAATCACCACTTGATGCCGGCGCGCGTGGCATTGAATTTGCCTTTTTTCAGCTGCCTATCTTTCCGGAAGGAGATTCGCAATGGCAGACAACCATCGCATTCTGATCGCCGTCGACGGGTCCCCCGCGTCGCGCCGGGCCGTCGAATATGTCGCTGACCTGGTCGGAGGGAAAACCGGCTTCCACGTCGGCCTGTGCCACGAAATGCCCGAACCGCACATGCTCGAATGGGGCGGCGCCGAAGACCCGGCCATCGAGAAAAAAG
>DASRSQ010000076.1:0-3489 GCA_035656475.1 Gemmataceae bacterium
CGCGCTGAGAAAGTGTTGATTGACGATGCGCGCGCGACCGCGAACAAAATCGGGCTTGGCCTGTCGGCCTACATCCGAATGGTGATGATTGAGGACATGGAGCGGCGGAAGGCACCGAGGCCGCGCGTTCATCGGCCCAGCGATAACTAGGCCGACTCTATCAGCATCACGGCATGGGTGAACGCAAATCGCATCGCGGCGCTGAGCAGGCACCGTTCGCTTTCCAGGGCATGCGCCGCAAGCCCGAGGGCGATTGCTGCCCCTTCGAGGCCGCGCGGGTTCGCCTGGTTGGCGTTGTGGTGCCGCAGGATGGCTTGTAGCCGCTTGCTGGACAACCGTCGCGGCTGATCGGTGAATTGGCGGCGAAAGTATCGCACGGTGTCGCGGATCGCGTGAAGGTCGGCTTCGTCCAGCTCGATCTTGCAGCCGGCGTAGCTTGCAATCGCCTTGGCGAGGCATTCTTCCGCAACGTGCAACAGCAAAACGACTTCATCGAATGGAGAGGAAAGCATGGCAGGCACTAAATAAAAAACACCATTCGCCCGGAATCCGACTGGCGGCGATGGATACACAGGGGCAGCCTTCTTGGCAGGTGAGTAAAATGTAACGGCTGGATCGAGCTGACGAAAGGTCGGTTGTGATTTTTTTGGAGCGGCCACATGAACCGTCGCATCGCAGTTTTCATTGCAATTATCGGCCTCAACCTGATGGCGTGCTGCTGCGGTGGGGTCGGCAACGCTCCGCCTGCGGCACAACCGGTCGTTCAGGTAAATCAGGTGCCTATTCAGGTTGACGATGTGCCGCAAGTGCAACCACCGCCTGTCAAGCAAGTGATGCCGCCCGATAAATTGGCGCCAAAGCCGGCCAACCAAGAGCCGGATCCTCCCGAAAATAAAAAGCTAGCCGGCGATGATCCTGCTATCGCCTATCAGAAGGCGATTGCCGCGGTCGATGCCAAGTATGCCGGCGAATTGGTCCGGCGAGACGTGAAGGCTGAAGTCGAGCGATACGTTCCACGCAAGACCGACAAGCCCGTCCTCATCAGCGACATTGGCGGCATCAAGGTTGAATTGTTGTCGGGATCGATCGCTCCGATAACTTTTACGAAGCGAACCGTCAGCGGAGTGCGCGACCTGGAAACAGACCACGACTATCTCACGCTGCGAGTAAAAATCCACAACGAGTCTGGCAGGCCTCTCAAATACATTCCATGGCACTTTGATTCATCGAAGGGGATGGCCAAAGGCGATACTGGAAGTCTTTCGTTTTGGTCAAGCGGCGCGAAGGGAATTTCCTGGCCGGCCAAAGGGGTCAAGGATAATCCCGCGACGATTCCAATAGCCGGTTCAGTAGTGGACGTGGTCGGGGTGACAGTGCCGGGGTTCAAGACAGAACAGATCGATTTAACGCTTCCTGCGGCAAATGTTCAGTCGCCAGGCGAGAGTTTCAAATTCAGGATTACGCGCGAGTTTTTTGAAAGCAAAGAAGTAAGGCAAGCGTCCATCGAGGCAGACTACCAGCGACGACTTGCAAAACAGCAGAAGATCCTTGAGTCGATAGAGGATGGTCGTCTGGCTGGCGTGCGTCAAACGGTTGCTCGTGAGAAAATGGCGTTGCGGGAGATCGAAGATGCCAGACTGGCATTAATTGCCAGAGCAAAGGCCGAAGCGGAAGCCAGGCGAGTCGCAGAAGCGTCTACGCGCGTCGCGGGCGCAGTCACCGTTACAATTGATGGCGGATCGATAGAAAAAGCCGCGATGTATGATCGAATTCGCAGACAGAACACATTCTCAGAAAACATCGTGATGGTTGTTAGAGTGTCGGTCCACAATAACAGTGACACCAAAATCATCAATTATCGTTCATGGGGAGCCAGATCTCCGCTTTCGCTTGATAGTGGTTCTGTTCGGGACGAATTCGGCAATCGTTACAAGTGCTTCTATCCGGCGTTTGGTCTAGAGTTTACTGGAAGCGTTGGTCCAGGCGCTCGCGTTGATCCGATGACTTCCGTGCGTGATGTCGT
This sequence comes from Gemmataceae bacterium, assembly GCA_035656475.1. Classification (GTDB taxonomy): domain Bacteria; phylum Planctomycetota; class Planctomycetia; order Gemmatales; family Gemmataceae; genus SIAQ01. The sequence continues at coordinate 2,024 of DASRSQ010000076.1, forward strand.
TGTGTTTGATGTTCCACTCGAAAAGGCCGCCGAGCTTACCGTGGAACTGCCTGTTTTCAACATCGGGCAAAGCGGGAAACCTTTATCCTTCACGCTTCCGCGTTCATATTTCAACAAGTGAATCGTTTTGCCGCCGCATGCTTCCTGAACGCCTCGACGCCGAGCCGGTGCAGCTCCTCATGCCGCGTCGCCCACAGCAGCCCGCGCTCCGTGAACTCGCCGGGCCGCTTCTCCGCGTCAACCTCGCAGCGATAGGCCGGATGCATCCGCAGCACATCGCCCAGCAGCACGGAGCCTGCGCACCACTCGCCCATCCATCGCACCTCCACGTCATGCGCGATGATCGTTTGCACCTCCTGCGCGAGCAAAAGTCCAAGCTCCCGGCTGGCCTGCGGAAGCCGATGGTCGCCGTCGACGATGACCATATCCCACTGGCGAACCGGCAGCACGCGCAACGAATCGCACGGGTGATAGGCGACGCGGCCGGTGCAAGCGGCGATCACGCGGCGCAGGCGATCGTTGTCGTCGGGATCGCACAGGTGCAGGTCAAGGTCGATGCCGTCGTTGATCGCCTGCACCAGCGCTGCAGTGCTCGATCCGTGGTGACAGCCGATCTCCAGGACGCGACGGAACTTGCCGGTCATCAATAGCGAGTAGATGAACTCGACGTGCCGGCGGTCCATCCACCAAGGCCACTCGGCAGGCGGATCGCCATCTCGAGTAAAAGCCCAATCGTCCCAGTTGAATGCCATCGCTTCCTCACTTGGTTGCGTCCGCCGGCACCAGGCCACGCAGCGGTCGATATCGCTCTCTCAAATCGCTGAATCCGGCCGCCTGATACACGAGCCAGGAACGCGGCGCATACACCGCGCAGCCGTGCGTGTGCGAGAACTCCCCGAGGCGGTGATCGATCTCGGCTCGCTCTGGCTTGTGTCGATGAATGTGCTCGTACAGCATCGTCAGCGCCGACCCGCGCACGATGTACGCATGGGCAAGGGTGACGTACGCTGGGATCTCGACGCACGGGCTCAATGGTCGTCGGTGGCCGCGGGTGTGGCAGCCGCCAAGAAACAGCAATTCCCAATCGTCCGGAACCTCGGCGAGGAAGTTGCGCAGGTGCCCAAGGAAATCGCCCCGGAACGTGGCGTCATCCTCGAATACGAGCAGCGAATCGATACCGTCGTTGAGCGCGTCCTCGATCGCTCGTGCATGCGTGCGATAGCATCCCCATTGCCCGGCCTCATGGATGAACCAGTCCGGCGGCGGGCACTTCTTCACGTCGATCGCCCGATACGGTTGGGGCCTAGGGAACGGCCACGGCTGCGGCAGGCCACCGACGAAGGCCTTCCACCGATCATGGCGCCGATCCAGGTTCAGGCACACGACGCGATCGACGAGCCGCGACACATCGACATTGGGGCCGAGAAGCGTCTTCGACGGCGTGCGGGCCTGCACCGGTTTTGCCG
>DASRSQ010000077.1:0-2772 GCA_035656475.1 Gemmataceae bacterium
GTGAATGGCCCCACCCAGACACGAGAGATGGTTGCCGGCGTGGATCACGTGCAGGCATCGGCCTCGTTCCTGGTATCTGTATTCCCGGCACCGTTGCCCAGAGTAAGGCAGCCCGATGCCGGATGCAAGAAAATCGGGGACAGATGGTTTGCTGCGCTGTCGACCAGGCCGAGCGGCGCGACGAATTCCCGCCAGTTCGAAGGGACTTCCTTTCGGGCCGCGGAAGGAACCGGCTTGTTAACCCGGCGCGCCTGTAAAGCTAGAGAGCGCCAGAGTTCGTAGCCGATTTTTCGGGCGCCCGGAAGGAACCCTTCAGTTTCTGAGCCGGCGCGCGACCGCGAGAGAGGCTGCGGCTGACAGATGGATCGTCGCAAACCCTTTGCAGGAAAGGCGGAAAACGTGGGTCGCCGAAAGATGCCTCTCTCGGCACTCGGCCGTTGACCGCCGGGTCGGCGGAGTTCGTAACCGAAAAACCAACTCCGCGGAGGGAACTCTCTTCGGTACGACTCGCGCCTCGAATCCGGGGACTGGGATGGCCTGGGAAGGTTCTTTGGGGCCGGCAATACGCTCTGCCGTGGCGCGACGGGAATATCTAGCGTTTTGCGGCAGACGCCAAGTCGCCCTACATTTACCGGTGCTAGTGTTGCCGCCGGGAGTCCAGGTGAACCGCTTTGCCCCTCCGGCTGTCCAAGGGATCGGCTAAAATTGGCCGACGTTAGTGGGTTTAGGGCAAGGACCGCAGGGCGATGACTTACGAACAGTGGATGATTTTTATCGAGCACTTCTGGCACGTGGTCGCCCACCGGCAGCTCCTTGATCTGTACAAGAAGCACAAACCTCGGGGCAGTTTCTTCCAGCTCACTGGAGAGGCGATCTTGCGGGAATTCCTGCTGCTGACCGCCCACATGATCCACGAAGCCGAAGAGATCGTAAAGAACTATCCGGTGGGCGAAGAAGCCAAGGCTACGCTCGAAGAGTTGAAGGCCGTCTACGCAAAAGGCGACACCTACGACCGGACGGCGACCAATTTCCCGGACTGCGGCATCAAGATTTACCGAGACAAGGTTCTCGGCCATCCACTCAACAATATCAAAGCAATCCTCGGCAAAGGCTTGTACGAGATCCACCTGAAGTGGGAGACCATCGATCACACATTCGCACTTCTCAGACAGTTCTGCACGGACGTCGAGAGCGAATACTCCGACGAATGGAAGACTGAGACGGCGAAGGACGAAATCATCGGCCTGGACGCCGGTTTTCTGGAAATCCTCTATGCCCTTCTAGCCGCCGAGGAACTGAAGGAGCTAAAGCTGGCAGTGGTGAAAAGAGGCAGGCCGCGAATTCGCCTTGATTGGCAGGCTGATCGATTCGTTCTTGAAGACGACGACGAGGGCAAGTCAGGGAGCACGAACGGCCACTAATCGAGGCGGCCTCCCCGCAGGACACATCGACCCTCGTGCGACACAAGGGACAATAGAGCGGAGTTCGGGTCAGACCACCTCGGCAACCGCTTCCCAGCGGTTCGACGCGAGTTCGAAGCTCCATGCACGTGCTCCGGTCTTCGCGTGACCTGTCGACGGCCGTCCTGGAAATCGCAATAACCTTTGCCTATCGTTGATCGAATGAATCCCGTTCTCTGCTAGGCCGGCACCAGCGAATGACGCCCAAGCGATCGTCTCAGATAAGAAAAAAGCGGCGACGGCAAACGCCCGAGCCGCCGCAGCCTATACGTTTGCGCAGCGAGATCATAAAGCTCTTGCCGATTGAGATGCAACGGCATAGCGTCGCCTATATCGACACTCAGTCCCCAGAACAAAAGATCGCTACCGGAACCCTGGTCACCATCGACGGCCGACTTCTTGTTGCGACCGCCTCGCATACGATTCCGAAGGATCCTGGCTGCAGGCTCTGCTTCGTGGGCAACACGGAACAACCGACCGAACCGAATCTTGAGGTGCTTGGTTGGGCGAAGCAACGAGCGAAGGGGCTCAGTGAGCCCTATCCCGACGTCGGTTTCATCGAACTACGGCCTGATGCAGCCGAACGGCTTGGTCGAGAACCGTTATCGCTCTACCGGTTGCACCTGTTCGGTCCTGGGCGGGTTGGACCGGCATGCTACGTCTTGGGCTATCCCGCCGATGAGGTACAGCAACAGGTGATCGGGAAAAAAGTGATGCTTTGGCGCGTCCAGCTCGTGATTTATACCAACAAGCCGCTAGAACCAGCAAACTGGCCGCTCGTTCCAGAGTCAGCCCACAAGCCAAGGCGGTCAGTCGACATCTTTGTTCCGTACCCGATCGGTGAAGACGAGTTGTTCCAGTTTTCCTGGCAGGAGAAGCAAAGCTGGAACGAGCCAGTCGGCATGAGCGGCGGCGGGCTTTGGCAAGCTCGCGATTATGGTGGCGCACTTAGGAGACGCTACGTAAACTAGACCTTAACCTTCCGAGCGCTGCACTTTTCAACCGTCGCGCGCTGCACTTTTCGGGCGCCGTTCACACGCTGGCAATGCAGGATCAGAGCCTGGGGCAGGAGTGGGTCGGAACACGAACGCCCCGGCCGCTTGAACACGGTCGAAGGACCGTTCGTTCAAGGGTGGGCTGGGCTCCCCGCCGGTCACGACGAAAGCAACGCACCGAGGGCTCGCTCGCCGCCGACGCGCGTCGCGCCGTGTCGTCACGCGCTCGGCGATAGTTGGGCGACTCATGAGCCCAATCGATCCTGGTGCGGCGCGGGCGAGCCGTCGCTTGCGGGAACCCTGACGGCGGTTTGGCG
>DASRSQ010000078.1:0-6200 GCA_035656475.1 Gemmataceae bacterium
GCCGCAAGCGGCGAATCTTGCATCGGGTTTTACGGCTTCCTTGTCCGAGTGTCCACTTCCGCCTACCATTATCTATGGCTAGTCAATGGCTGAAGTTAATAGAATAGACGCCTGTCCCCTGTCACCTCTGTCGCGCAAGGCTGCGGGTGGATAGCAGGATGTAAGTCGTAAACCATCCGATGGCGAGTATTTTGGTGAATCCTCAAATAACCGATTGATTTCGTTATTTGACGGTATTACCTGGAACGAATTGCATTTGACGTGCCAATATTGTAAGGCTAGAAATCCGATTTCGAGCCCGACCTCGCAAAAAACGGCCACGAACTGAGGAAACCCATGGCGTTCAGTCCTCTGCACACCTTTCAGAAGAACCGTCGTTTCTGGATGGCCGTCATCCTCGGCATTTGCATGATCAGCTTCGTGTTCTGCACCGGATTTAAAGGAGACATGGCCGACCGCCTGCAATGGATCTGGCGCGGCGGCACGGTCGTCGCCGTCGTCGGAAATAGCAACGTCACCCGCGAGGACCTTGTCAAGCTCAAGGAGCAGCGCAACGTTGCCAACGAATTCATGCGCAATTGCAATGAAATCGTGCTGAAAAAGGTATCCAAGCTCCACTTCGAATCCGAAAAGAAAGCGGAGGAAAAAGGTGAAAAGAATGCCCAGGCGCGAGCCCAGCAGCGCTTTCAACTCGAAAGAATCCGCCACACCCTCTATGAACGCTCACGCAAGCAGCGCTATTTCGACCTTGGCGTGAAGTTCGATGACCTTCTCGAGTTCAAGCTCTGGCAAGCGGTGGCCGACAAGCTCGACATTCATCTCGACGACGAACATGTCACCATGATGTTCCGCTTCGAATTCTTCACCTTCCGCGATCAGGAACTTCTCGATGCCCAGGACATGTTTCGCGCCAAGCTCGAACTGCGCCGCGCCAGCGCCAATGTCAACGACGCCTATATCCAGAGCGCCATCGCCGAGGAATTCCGCGTCCGCATTGCTCAGGAAGCCGTGCTCAAGGCTCAGCCGTTCCAGTTTTTCTCGGGGCATCGGCAGCAACAAGGCTTCACGATGAAGTTCACCGATAACGAGCTTGGCCCCGAGGAGATCCGGGCCCCGCTGACCTTGGCGCAGCTCTGGGATGCCTACAAGCAGAAGCGATCCGATTTCAACGTCACCCTCATCCCGGTGCATGTCAAGGATTTCATCGCCAAGATTGCGGAAGATCCCAGCGAGCAGGAGAAAGAGGATTTCTTCAAGCAGCACAAGGATAAGCCGGCCGATCCCAACGCGGAGGAGCCCGGCGTGCAGTTGCCGATCCGGGTCAAGGTCGATTACGTGATGGCCGATCCGATGTCGAAGGAATATCTCGGTCTGGCCCGCACCGTAGCGACGCTCAAAACGAACAGCCCGATTCACCTGGAAGCGGTGCAATCGCCGCTCGCCGCCGCGGTTAACGCGATGGCGATGGCGCAGGCACACATGGTCAACGTCGATAAGCAGTACCAGGTCTCTGCCAACACTGAGCAGTTCAACTATGTCACCGCCACCCCGTTCGCGGTGGGCGGGTCGGCTGCGCCGATCATGAGCTGGTTGGCCAAGCGCCACCCAGAAGCGATCGCCAGTATGATTGGTCAGGGTTTTGCCGGCCCGACCACCGATATTGGCTCCATGTGCGGCTTCATGGCGTGGGGCGCGGTCAAGCATCCCGACGTCCTTCAGGCAGCGATGCGTGAAGAGGCCGAACGACGCGGCCCGTTCTACGCTGCGATCGTGATGGCGACTGCTGCGGAGCCCCTGGCCTGCGTCTACCCCTATTTCAACATGGAACGGATCAAGCTGGTCCCACTCCCCGTGGCTGCCGTCCAGCACGAGGTCGAGAAGATGTTGGCGGAGAACACGGCACGGGAATGGGCCCAGGAGAATATGCAGACCGTCCGTACCCAGCTCGAAAAGGCGGAAGGGGATCCCGAAAAATTTCGCCGGGCGCTCGACAAGCTCGTTTCCGAGCTGCATCTCACGTATGGCCCTGCCGACAAGTCGGTCTATTTCAACCGCTTCACGGTGGATTCGGCCAAGGAACTGGAGCCGCTCAAGGAAGCGTACCTGAAATCGATCGACCTGATCAATTTCTACGAGGCGCGCGATGTCACGCCGGACCGCCTGCTCAAGCCGGGCGATTTCCAGAAGTTGCTCTTCGACTCGACGGAAAGCTTCGCGGCCACGACGCCGTATCGGGTGATGGCGTGGCCGCCGAAGGCGAAGATGAACTCGCAGCGCGTGCTGAAGCCAGGTGCGGACCCGCGTCTGATTCATCCCGAGAAGCTCACGGGGCGCGAATACGAGGAGTTCATGGGACAGCTCAAGCAGCAGGATCCGCTGCGTGCGACCCCCGAGTTCGACATGTTCAAGTATGCCGACAAGCCGATCCTGTTCTGGCGCACCGCCGAGCGCATTCCCGTTCGCCCGAGCGAATATGCGGATATCGAACGGGATGTCAAGAAATTCAAGATCGACGAGGCGAAGACAGCCAAGGAACTCAAGGCCATGGATGAGGTCGGCGGACGGATCAGCGAGCTGCGCAAGCAGCAGGCGGAGTTGAAGAAATCCAAGGCCGACGCGGGGAAATTGGAAGAGGTGACCAAGGAGCTGGGCAAGGAATCCGCGCTCCTGGCGAAACTACACAAGGAAGCGCAGGGGAACGCGAACGTCCTGCGCGGCCGCGTCACCGACCTGAAGGAGAAGCAGACAGACCTCGACGAGATCAAACGCTTGATCGTCTCTGGGTGGAAATTTGACCGTGCCCGCAGCGAGAAGGCGCTGCCCAAGGCCGAGGCGATTGCCATGGACTTGATCACCAACCTGCAGAAGACGCCTCTGCAGATTGCGGTGGAAGCGTCGCATGAACTCAAGCACAATGAGATCACGCTGGAAGATCTGGCGCCGCTTACACGCGAAAACATGCCGGACAAGACCGTCGATTATTTCAAGCCCTTCTTGAAGAACAAGAGCCTAGTGCCCGACGCCCGCGACGACATGGCGGAACAGGCCGTCAAGCTGTGGGAGATGAAGGAGCCGATCAAGATTGACAACAAGGCGCTCGACGAGGTCAACAAGGCCCTTTTCGACAAGACGCGGAGCTTGAAAAAGAACGAGTTCGTGCAGATCCTGACTGACAAGGGGCGTTCGGTGTTCTACGTGGCGTTCGTGAGCGTGCCGCCGCGTGCCAACCAGTTCCTGTTCCAGTTCATGATGAAGGGCAGCGATCCGCCGCTGGTCACGCGCGGCCAGCAACAACGGCAGGCTCCGTTCGACCACTTTGCGGAGCGCATCCAGGAAGACCAGGCCAAGGCGTTTCGCGCCAACGTCGTCGCCTACCTGCACAACACGCTTGGCTACCGCATCGATAAGCCGGAAATCGCCAAGGATTTCGACGAGCGGCAGTGATAGCGTCAAAACGCAATGCGCATTTCACGATGTCGTAGCCACACGCTGCCAGCTTGTGGCTATGACAGCGTTGTATCCAGTTGTTGCTCTTGCAGGTACAAATCCAATGGTGCGCCACCAATTTTTGTCGATGCCAACTTGACACCTGCCGCATACGCACGGCCTGCTCTTTTTGCCTAGCTTGTCGGCAATCTGGCGAATGCCGGTCCTCTTCGTTCATTCCGGCAACCTCCAACACCCGATGTATCCTCTGCAACGCGCCCGGATCACGAGGATCCGCTGGCCGTGCTTGGATGCCACTGCGCGGGCGCGGTGGAACCTACAACGGAGTGTTGTCCATGAGCCGTCGCAAGTCCATTCAGAGAAATCGCGCCATCCTTAATGTCGAAGCCCTCGAAGATCGGGCCCTGCCAAGCGGCAACACCATCAGCGGTTTCGTCTATTACGACGTCAATGCCAACGGCCTCTTCGATCCCGGCGAACAGCCCATCGCGAACACGTCCATTGCCCTTTACAACTCGTCCAACGTCGTCGTCGGCACCACCACCACCGACGCCAACGGTTACTACGAGTTCAAGCTCGATCAATCCACGACGCCCGTCGATGCGACGCTCACCAAGACCGTTACCTTCCCGTCGACGCAGACCAACTTCAACCTGAGCGGCCTGCTCGACCAGTTCGATCCGTCGCTCGGCGATCTCCAATCGGTCGAAATCCAGCACGCCGGCTCGATCACGAGCGAAATCAAGGCCGAGAACCTCAGCCCCGATTCGGTCTCGCACATCACCGGCAACGTCTCCGGCACGCTCCACCTGACCGCGCCGGGCGTCGACGACAATCTCACCCTCACCGGCACCGCCGGCTCGTTCGACGCCGCCAAGTACGATGGCACCAACGATTTCAGCGGCGCCAGCGGCACCAGCTTCGGACAAAAAACTGCCAACGGCAGCAACACCATCATGGTCACCGACCCCGCCCAGGTCGCCGCCTACGTCGGCACCGGCCAGGTCACCGTCTCCGAAGAAGGCGACGCCACCTCCAACGCCACCGGCGGCGGCAATCTCGAAGTCAACGTCCACAGCACCGGCGAATCTACCATCACCGTCATCTACCATTACAAGGCCCACGGCCCGCTCCAGCCCGGCAACTACAAAATCGTCGAAACCCAACCTGCCGGCTACACCGACGGCCTCGAATCTCAGCAAGGCACCGTCATCCCCGGCACCATCGGCACCGACTTCATCAACGTCGGCCTGCTCCAGTCCGATGTCCCCAACAACAACTTCGGTGAACTCAAGACGACGTCGATCTCCGGCCACGTCTGGTTCGACGCCAACAACGACGGCGTCCGCGACCCCGGCGAAGCGCTTATCCCCGGCACCACCGTCACCCTCTCGGGCAACGGCGTGAACCAGACCGCCGTCACCGACGCCAACGGCTTCTACGAATTCGACAATCTCCAACCCGGCACCTACACCGTCACCGAAACGCAGCCCGCCGGCTACCTCGATGGCAAGGACGTCGCCGGCACACCGGGCAACGGCACCGTCGTTGAGGACCCGGTCCACGACCAGATCCAGAACATCACGCTTACCTCGGGACAGGCGTCCGAAAACAACGACTTCGGCGAAATCAAGTCGTCGAGCCTGTCCGGCTTCGTCTACTACGATGCCAACAACGACGGCAACTTCGATCCGAGCGAGAAGGGCATCGCCAACGTCACCGTCACGCTCACTGGCTTCGACGACAACGGCCCCGTCAGCAAGACGGTCAAGACCGACGCCAACGGAGCCTACAGTTTCACCAACCTGCGCCCCGGCACCTACGCCATCACCGAAACCCAGCCCAGCGCCTATCTCGATGGCAAGGACACCATCGGCACGCCCGGCGGCACCACGGGCAACGATGTCTTCAGCGACATCCAGCTCGCGGCGGGCGTCGATGGCACGAACAACAACTTCGGCGAAATCAAGGCAGACAACCCGGGCAACCCGCTGCCCAAAGACGTGCTCCCGTTCGGCATGTTGCCGCACATTAGCAAGGCGCAGCGCACTAGCATCCCGAGCTGGCAGAACATCGATCCCGCCTTCAAGGCACAGATGGCGTTCGTCGTCGGCAGCACCATCACCCTCACCGGGCAACAGCTCGACCAGGCCGGCACGCTCAACGCGGTCCAGAACCTGCAAACCGGCGGCACCGGCGCCTTCGTCACCTCGCTGTGGAACAGCAATGCCCACCTGCAGTCGCTCGTCAAGAGCACCTACAACGACATCCTGAACCGGGCGCCGACCTCGCAGGAGCTCGCCAGCGCGGTGGCTGACCTCAAGACGGGCGGCAGCTCGCTCGATCTGATGGAGAGTCTGTACACCTCGGCGGACTTCCAGGCCTTGCACCCAACCAGCACCGGCCTGGCGACCGCGCTGTACCAAAGCATCCTCAACACGACGCCCGGCAGCGCCACCACCCAGTCGCTTCTGCAGTCGCTCGCCAACGATCCGCTCAGCACCGTGGTGCACGACCTGTTGACGACGGATGCCGCGGTGGCGAATCAGATCGATTCCGCCTACATGCTGGTCCTGCGTCGTCATCCCACCGCGACTGAGGTGCAGACCTGGACGCCGCAAATCCAGGCCGGCACCGTCACGCAAGACAGCCTGGAGCAGAAGCTGCTGAAGTCGCAGGAGTTCTACCAGCTCGCCTCCACGCACGTAGTGTAAGGCGGATCGAATTGCAATCGCGCTCACCCAAGCCCCGGG
>DASRSQ010000079.1:0-7660 GCA_035656475.1 Gemmataceae bacterium
GGCGCCGCGCCCCGCACCGCCGCCGCCAATCGCCAGCGCACCGGTTGTCGTCGAGCACGCTGTCATCTTCACCAACCTCGACGGCACCATCACTGACTGGAACCGCGGCGCCGAGAAGCTCTTCGGCCACGCCCGCCAGGATATGCTCGGCAAGGGCATCGCCAGGCTCGCCCCGCGCGAACGGGCTCGCGAAGACCGCGAGCTTCTCCAGGCCGCCGCCCGCAATGAATCCGCTGTCCTGCCAGGCACCCAGCGCCTGCGCAGGGACGGCAGCGCCGTCGATCTGTGCGTGACCGTGTCCCCCAATCATGGGCACGCCGGCAATCCGGTCGGCGCCGTCTTCGTTGCCCATGACATCAGCGAGAATCGCCGGCTGCAACAGCTCTTCATCGCCGCCCAGAAAATGGAAGTCTTCGGCCATCTCACCGGCGGCGTCGCCCACGACTTCAACAACCTCCTCACCGTCATTCTCGGCTACAGCGAGATCCTGTTGCGCCGCTTCAACACCGAGGACGCCGCCCATGATCTGGTCGGCGAAATCCGCAAGGCCGGCCAGCGTGCCGAAACACTCACGCGCCAGCTCCTCGCCTTCAGCCGGCGCCGCGTCCTCGACCCGCAGATCCTGGATCTCAACGCCACCATCAGCGAATGCGAAAAGATGTTGCGCCGCCTCATCGGCGAAGAAATCCTCATCAGCACCATCCTGGCGCCAACGCTGAAGCCGGTACGCATCGATCCGGGGCAGATCCAGCAGGTGATCCTGAACCTCGCAGTCAACGCCCGCGATGCCATGCCCAAGGGAGGCCGCCTGAGCATCCATACGGATAATGTCATGCTCGATGAGGAGTATGCCCGCAACCGCCCCGGCGCTCGTGCCGGCGCCTACGTCCTGCTCGCGATCGGCGATACCGGCATCGGCATGAGCCCCGAAACGCGCGCTCGCATCTTCGAACCGCTCTTCACGACCAAGGGCCCGGGCAAGGGGACCGGCCTCGGACTCGCGACCGTCGCCAGCATCGTCAAGGCCGCCGGCGGACACATTGACGTCGACAGCGAGTTCGGCAAGGGCACCACCTTCAAAATCTTCCTCCCGCAGATCCTCGATGCCCAGCCCTCCACCAAGGCCCACAGCGGACTGCATGCCATCCCACGCGGCAACGAAACGATCCTGCTCGTCGAGGACGAAGATTCCGTCCGCAGCCTCGCTCGTCACGTCCTCGAAACTTGCGGCTATCGCGTCATCGAGGCCGCCAACGGCGAGGAGGGCGCCCGCGAGTTCGAACGCCACGAGGGACCGATTCACCTGCTCGTCTCGGACGTGGTGATGCCCTACCTGGGCGGGCGCGGACTCGCGGACCGGCTACGGGCGCTCAAGCCCATGCTCAAGATCTTATTCCTGTCCGGCTATAGCGCCGACGACACCGCCCAGCACGGCATCACCGATCCTGGTTTCGCCCACTTGCAAAAGCCGTTCACGATTCGTTCGCTCGCTCAGAAAGTGCGCGACATCCTCGATTTGCCGTAAGACAATCCCTCGCTTACGCAGCGGGTTATTCCAGCACCGTCACGCATGGATCAATGTCATCACGCTTGGAATTGAGCCCGGGCGTGGGAAGCAGCTTCTGCGCCTGCCGATCGTACAGGAAAATGTCGCGCTCCCCCTCCCCGCTGATGCGCTCCGACACGAAGACGAGATAGCGGCCATCCGCGCTGAGGCATGGCGACTGCTCGTTTGCGGCCGAGTTGACGCCCGGCAGTGGCAGGTAACTCTTCTTCGCCCGATCGTAAAGGTAAATGTCGCGTCCTCCCGCTCCGCCGGTGCGGTCCGACGCGATCGCGATGAGGTTTCCGTCCCCACTCAACGACGGCGTCAAATCCGCGAGCGGCGAGTTCAACTCCGGCAGCGCGAGCACCTTGTCCTCCTTGCGATCGTACAGCCAGACGTCGTTGCCTCCCTTGCCTTCCTTGCGATTGGATACGAACGCCAGCCAGCGGCCATCGCCGCTGAGGGCCGGCATGCGCTGATCGGACTTCGGCATCTTCAGCGTCGCCGGCGTGTCGATCGGCTTCTGCGCTTTGATATCAAACCAGAGCAGGTCCCAGCGCTGCCCCGCGTTGGCCTTGTCCCAGGCCGCGAACGCAATCGTCGAGCCGTCGCCGGTTACGGTTGGATGCAAAAGGGCGCCGGTCGACGTATTGAGTTTTGCGGGTGTTACGAGTTTCTTCGTAGCCATGTCGTAAACGAAGACCTTGCTCGTCTGGTTCTCGAGCTCCGATGCGAACACGCAGAGTTTGGCGTTTTTGGTCAGGACCGGATGATAGTCCTGCCGATTCGCGACCGTGTCGATGGACCCGACAATCTTGCCGCTGGCAACGCCATCATGTTCGTAGAAGTAGATCTGCGCATGCTTGGGCCGATCGCGATAGGACGAAAACGCGACGAGCAACCGCTTCGGCGGCTCCGCGACAGGGTGCTGCGCGAGGGCGAGGACTGGGAGAATGCCAACCAGAAAGATATGTGGGAATCGCGACATGGCTTTCCTATTCATCTGAGGGAGGAAACTCGCCGCTGGCAATCAGCTCATTGCGAAGGCGCACGCGAAGAGGCGCATTGATATTCAGTGTTACAATGGTCGCACGACCGACAGCCGATCGGCCAACAAGCCAAGGTCCGTCCCATCGAAAGTGTCGAATCCAACTCATCCGGCGCGGGTGATAGATTCGAACGATGCGACGAGTTTTTGGATCGATGCCACTTAGATCGCTGAGCTTGTTCTTATTGCAAGAGAAGCAGGCAAGCGCAAGGTTACCGGCCGATGTCTTACCTCGATGCTTTTGCGGAATGATATGATCGATCTCAAAGGTCAATTCATCATATTCCTGCGGCATCTGGCAATATTCGCAGCGTCGCCTGGCTCGTGTCCAAACTAGCTTCTCCAGAGAGGCTTTCATGGCGACTTCTTGGCCTTGAGAATATGACGGGCTCTGGCTTTGAGAACGGACAACGTGTTGCCCGCTCGTTCATATTCGTCCAGGTCAAGGGACTCGTCACGGCTAATGGTTCCTGCTTTCGCTTTGGCTAAGAGCTGCTTCATGCGGGCGCGTTCGTCATCTGGAATGGACAAACCCAGAATTGTCTTTGCAGTATCGTGGGACATCTTCCCAAAGTGAGGCCGCATGATGGCCTCCCACAGCGTGATCTCAGTCATTGCCATGGCTCAGTCTCGTGTTCCGTTAGCTATTTAGGCTCCTTCGCACTACTCAGCTTATCCCACGATCTCCGGCACCGGCAACGCCTCGCGCGTGAACGGCCGCATGCGCGCGTCCGTGGTGTCGATGCCGACGAGGCGATACAGGGTCGCGGCGAACTGGGCGGGGCTGACCGGGACGCTCGCGGGACGGGAACCGGTGCGGTCGCTCGTTCCGACGATGCGTCCGCATTCGAGGCCGCCGCCGGCGAGCAGGTACGTGAAGCAATACGGGAAGTGATCGCGGGCTCCGCTGCGATTGAGTCGCGGCGTGCGGCCGAACTCGCCGCCGGCCACGATCAGCGTGTCCTGCAACATTCGGCGTTCTTGCAAATCGCTGAGTAGCGCCGACAAGCCTTGATCCAGCCGCGGGCAGAGATGCTGTTCCATGCGCACCATGCCGCCCAGGTCGGCGCCGTGCACGTCCCAGGCATCCCACGCCGGGCCGTCGTACCACTTGATCTCGACGAAGCGCGTCCCCGCTTGCACGAGGCGACGCGCGAGCAAGCACGATTGCCCGAAGAGATTGGCGCCATAGCGTTCGCGCAGCGTTTCGGATTCGCGCGCGAGGTCGAAGGCATCGCGTACCTGCGTCGACGTGAGGATGTCGACGGCGCGCTGATACGACTGATCCATGCGCTCGATCGCCTCGTTGGCGTGCGTCTGCTGGCGAAAGCGATCGACGGACGCCAGCAGCTCGCGGCGCTGGCTGAAGCGATCGGCGCGCATGTCCGCGGAGAGGGCGAACTGGGGCAGTTGCACGCGATTGCCCGTCGGGTCGGCGATTTCGACGGGGAAGTACGGCGCGCCGAGCCGACCGCCGCCGACACCCAGGCGCGAGCCGACGTGCACGTACGGCGGCATGTTGCCGCGATAGCCCTGGATACGCGAGATGACGGCGCCGTACGAGGTGGTGTCGCCGACGGCGCCGGTCAACATCGGGATCGGCGAGTGGGCATCGACGGTGTGATTCATCGACCGCACGAGCACGCACTTGTCCATGTGCTGCGACAGGCGCGGCAACAGCTCGCAGATTTGGATGCCATTGACATTGGTCTGGATCGGGCCGTACGGTCCGCGAATGGTATCGGGCGTGTCGGGCTTGGGATCGAAAGTCTCGAAGTGACTCGGCCCGCCGTCGAGCCAGAGGAAGATGCACGAGACATCGCGACGCGGACCCTGCCCCGGCGCAGCCGGCGCCGCACGGAACCAGTCGGCAAGCGTCAGGCCTGCGAGGCTGAGGCCGCCGATCTTGAGCATGTCGCGCCGGCTGACGCCGTCGCAGTTGCGGACGCTGGTTTGCCCGATCGTGAACATGGCGATTGCCCCCCCGTGAGTCAATCGCCAATGGTAGCACAGGCCACGAGCGAAAACAATGACGTTGTTGGGGCCCGACCAGGAGGATACCTCCTTGTGTGCAGTGGCTGCGTCGCGTCCGCTTGGTGTTACGCCGCCGGTGGGGGGACTACCTCTTTCCATTCTTCGCTCTTCATTCGCTGGGTCGTCGCTGGTTCCGCGTTCTCCTTCGGAATCACCTGCTTCCCCTCATGGTGGGCGTAGACATAGGTGAACTCGGCGCCGAACAAGAAAATCTGCGAGGAGTAGTAAACCCAGAGCAGGATCACCACCAGCGAGCCGGCCGCTCCATAGCTGGAGATCCAGCTACTGCGGCCCAGGTACATGCCGATCAGGTATTTGCCGAGATCGAACAGCAACGCCGTGACCGCGGCGCCGACCCACACGTCGCTCCAGTCGATCTTGGTGTCAGGCAGCAGCTTGTAGATCAGAGCGAACAGCAAGGTAATGAGGCCGAAGGAGATCAGCCAGTTCAACGCTTGCCACAGGTAAGTGCCCCCCGGAAGAGCGGAGGGCTCCACGAATTTGGCGAGCGCCGCGAGGACGGCGCTGAAGACCAGCGATACCAGGAGGAGAAAGCCGAACGCGAGCACGATGGTGAAAGACCAGAAGCGATCCTTGACCGCGATCCACCAGGCGATGCCTTCTTTGCGTTGCACGCCCCAGATGGTGTTGAGCGCGTCCTGCAGTTGCGCAAACACGGAGGTGGCGCCGAAGCACAGCATCACGACGGCGACAATCGTGGCAAACACGCCCGTATCGGTGTCGCTGCTGTCATCAATAACCGATCCGATGGCCACCCCCACGCGGTCGCCGACCGTGTAATTGATCTCCTGAAGCAAACCCGTCCGAGCGGCCCGCTTGTCGAAAAACAAACCGGCCATCGCGAGCGCGATGAGCACCACCGGAGCGAGGGCGAAGACGGTGTAATAAGCCAGGGCGGCGCCAAGCAAGAACGTATTGCCCGCCCACCATCGCAAAAATGCGGCCTTCAGCAGGCCAGGGATCGTCTTCCAGGACATCGTGCTGATCCTCAGGCTTGATGCTCCACGGGCCATGGCGACATCGCAACCGCTGTGCCAATCGGCCCTGTGTAGATCTCTCACCCGCGAATTGGGGAAAACAGCCGCGGTTCTGGCACACCGATTGCTCTGAGTGGACAAATGCCGGAGCGCGAAGAGTGCGCCCAATCAATGCCGCGTCGAATCTCCCCGTCGGGGGAATGGATTGCCCTCCCTCGGTAACTGATCTGACCGTCTACAGCGAGGTGTATCATGCGCGCAGCCGCACTTCTTGCATTGGCTCTCCTGCCTGGCGTCACGTGGGCCCAGAAAACCGCTCTCGTCGAAGTCCGTTTCACCGATGGAAGCACGTTGCGCATGGCCTTGCTCCATGAGCATCTGGAAGTGCAAACGAAATATGGCAAGCTCACGATCCCGGTCGAGGATATTCGCAAGATCGAGGTGGGTTTGCACCTGACCCCCGAGGAACAACAATCCGTGACCAGCGCGGTCAAGGGGCTCGGCAGCACCGTCTACAAGGAGCGCGAAAATGCATCGCGGAACTTGCTGCAGCTCGGCCATCTGGCCTTGCCCGCGCTGCGCGAGGCGGCGCAGGCCGGCGACCCGGAATGCATGGAACGCGCGTCTGGCCTGGTGCGCGACATCACCGCCCAGGTGCCGGACGAGCTCGCGAACCTGCGTGAAGATGACGTCATCACCGCCGACATGCAGGTGATCGGCCGCATCTTGTCGCCCAACCTGAAGGCACGCTCGCTGCATTTCGGACCGGTCGATGTCAAGCTGGGCCTCGTGCGATCGATTCGCATTCGTCGCGATTGCACTTCGACCATCGTCCTCGACGCGGCGAAGATCGGCACCAACCTCGACCGCTGGCACGACACCGGCATGAGCGTGGACGCTCGCCAACCATTCGTGATTCATGCGACCGGACAGGTCGATCTGTGGCCGCAGCAGCCGGGGCAATATCTGGCGACTCCCAAGGGATTTCAAACGATCGGCAAAGGCGGCCAGTTCCAGGCCGCGGCGTTGATTGCCAAGGTCGGCGAGCATGGCAAGCCATTCAACGTCGGCGAACAATATCAGGGGACTGCGCCCGAGGAAGGTCGGCTTTATCTCTTGATCGTGCCGAGTCCGTGGAACAATGCGTCGACCGGACGCTATTCGGTGCGCATTCAGACCGGCACAGGCGCGATTGCCAGCAATCTGAAACAGAAATAGGGTGCGGGAAACCTACTCACTACTCACCCGAAGCTGAGCGTAGGATAGATAAATTTTCTTAGCGAGGCAGTCCGCTCTCAATATCGCCATTCGCCGCGGAGGAAGAGGCCCTGGGTCCAGACGTCGCCACGCGAGGTGTTCGGCGAATTGAAGCCGCCGGTGAAGGCAGCGTCCCACCAGTTCTCGTAGGTGTAGCCGGCGCTGAAGCGAAGCGCGTCGCTGGGGGTCCAGGTGAAGCCGGCTTGCACGTTGAGCATCGTGCTCGGCATGAATTGCGATTGCCGCAGGAAGCCGCTGGCGCCGCCGCTGGTTTCCGCGAAGCTTTCTCGGCTGTTGCCGAACACGCCAGCGCCATCGAGTCGGCACATAAAGCTGAACTTGCGTTCGACGATCGTGCGCCAAAGCTCCAGCGACGCGTGCGGGCCGCCGCCCCAGAAGCTGTTGACGACGTGGCGGGCAAACGCCGGGCTCGCGTCTTGCGAATCGAAGTACAGGCCGGCGACGCGGGCGCCGATGCGCCAGCGCATGTCCCAGTTAGGCAACAGCGAATTTTCGTGCGAGGCGTAATCGAGATCCATGACGTTCATGCTGAAGCGGCTGCGGAGGTTGCCGGGGTTGCCGGTCGGATCGAGAAACGTCGCCGAGCCGTCGGTTTCGACGAAGCGATAGGCGGCGATGATTTCGCCGGCCCCCTGGCCGAGGCGATAGCCGAGCTCGAATCGCGGTGCAGCCGTCGCATTGAGCCGGGCGTTGGGGACGGCGACCGTGTCGATGCGATTGCCGACGGCGACCGGGGCCATCAGTTGATTGCTGACA
>DASRSQ010000080.1:0-1852 GCA_035656475.1 Gemmataceae bacterium
CCGCCTGCACGGCCGGCAGCAAGAGGGCGATCAAGATTCCAATGATCGCAATCACGACCAACAATTCGACCAAGGTGAAACCATGTAGGGGCCGGCGGCGGATGGTATCCTGCCGTCGTGGAGTGTCAACGGTTTCTTTTCCCCCTACATGGAGTTCACGAAGATGAACGCTCAAATTTCGCAGATGGTGGTTCCCGCCGGCGGTCACGTGTGCGTCGGCATCGATTTGCACAAGGACACGATGATGATTTGCGTGCTCGTGCGCGGCAGCGGCGAAGTGGCCTGGCGCAAGATCCCCTGCAAGAACCGGGACCAGATCGTGGAGTTCTTTCGCGCTCTGCCCCGGCCGCACACGGTGGCCATCGAGGCGGTCGGCTTTTACCGCTGGCTGTGGGAACTGCTCGAACCGATCGTCGAGCAGCTGGTGCTGTGCGACGCCACCCAGGCCCGCGCGCTGGCCGGCCGACGAATGAAGACCGACCGGGAAGATGCTTTCAACGTGGCGGAACTGCTGGCCGCCGGTCGGTTGCCCGTGGCTTACGCTCCGCCCTTGGAAGTGCAGATCCTGCGCGATTGGACGCGGCAGCGCAACAAGCTCTCCCGCGACCATGCCCGTTCGCTCCACGGCGTCAAGAGCATCATGAACGCCAACAACCGGCCGGGCAGTGCGCGACTCGACAGTGCCGGCTTGTCCCGCTATCTGAAGGCCTTCCAAGACTTGCTCCCCGAGCGACACGTCCGCATGCTCTGGCAGCACCAACGGCAGCTCAGTTGCCTGGAGGAAGAAATTGGGATGTGCGAGCGAGAGATCGTCCGCGCCCTGGACATTCCCCGCTTCCAAGCCGTGGCCAAATTGCTGTACACGGCGCCTGGCGTGGGGTTCGTCACCGCCGCCACGGTGCTGGCCGAGATCGGTGACTTCGCGCGGTTCCCCGACGCCAAGGCGATTGGCCGCTATGCCGGACTCACGCCGACGCTGTACGCCTCGGGAGGCAAAGAGCGACACGGGCACATTAGCAAGACCGGCCCCAGCGATTTGCGGTGGGTGTTGCAGCAGGCCGCCTGGACCGCGATTCGCTGCAACGACCGAATCAAAGGCCGCTGGCTGAAGATCAGCCGGGGGGCCAACAAAAAAGCCGCCGCCGTGGCCATTGCCCGACAACTGCTGGTCGCGCTGTGGCAAATGGTGCGACGCAACGAAGCTTACCGAACGCCGAACGAGCCGGCTCCGGTCCCCACGCCGGCTTAAACCAAACCAAGAGCAGTGAGTGTTTACGGGACCTCGAAGCGAGAATCGGGGCTCGACAGCCCGCCTGGTTTTATGGGCCACGGCCTCAACGGCCAGAGCCCGTAAATGTGAATGGGCGTCGATCCTCCCGCACGCGATCTCATGGGTCGGACTCCGGTCTTGCTCAGCCCTCTTGGAGGAAGGAAGTAATTCTTTCTTTGAGGAAGGGGAGCAGGAAAGGTTGTTCTGAACTCGAATAGTTGAATGGCCCCTTCGAGGGCGCTTCGCGGTCAAAACCCATTCGCAGATCCTGAGCGCTCTGCCGATTAGCGCAAGCAATAACGGCCAGGAGGAAAATATGTAAGCAACGCCCACTTGACGAATCCCTACATAGTTAAACGCGCGATGTTGAAACTTGCACATAACCGGCCTCCTTCGAGAAAAGTATCGATCAAGGAGAGGAACGAGTGCATTAGTTATTGTCGGCGAAACCAATGGCTGTGTCTACACAGTTTCGGGCGCGCGATCCCCAGAAAATGGCTTTCTGGCAGCCACCCAAGTAGCTGGCGATGCCATTCGGCTGGGTGAAAGCCAGCAACTCACTTTTGGCGGGGCGCCATGGCC
>DASRSQ010000081.1:0-1805 GCA_035656475.1 Gemmataceae bacterium
CTGACCGATTGTCGCCCCAACCGCGAGAATCGCAGCAGGTCGTCCACTAAACGTCCCATCTGCTGCGTGCTGGCGCGAACGTCTTCCACGTACTCCTGCCCTTGGGGTGGCAGGAGCGGGGCGTATTCTTTCAGCAGGATGCGGGAAAAGCCGTCGATCGCCCGTAGCGGCGCACGCAGGTCGTGCGAAATCGAGTACGAGAACGCTTCTAACTCCTTGTTTGCGGCCTGCAGTTGCTCCGTGCGGTTCGCGACGCGCTGTTCCAGCTCATCGTTGAGTCGGCGATTCTCCTCCTCGGCCGCCTTGCGCTCGGTAATGTCGACGATGGCACTGAGCACCATGAGTCCGTCGTCGGTGTCGATCGGCGTCAGGCGAATCTCTACGGGAAACTCGCTGCCGTCCTTGCGCTGGCCGAACAGGTCGCGTCCGACGCCCATGGGCCGGCCTTCAGGATTGGAAAAAAAGCCGGCGCGTTGTCTCGGATGCGCGTCGCGGAAGCGCTCGGGCACCAGCATTTCCACCGGCTGGCCAAGCAACTCATCACGCCTGAATCCGAACAGCCTCTCGGTCTGCACGTTCACGAGCACGATCTGTCCGGCGGAATTGATCATCACGATCCCGTTGGGGGCCGACTCGACTGTCTGCCGGAAGCGCTTCTCCGCTCGCTTCTGCCCGCTCAGATCACGCAGGTAGGCGGTGAACATCGCGGGGCCTGGAAAGGGGACGCGGGAAATCGCCAGCTCACAGGGGAACTCCTCGCCGCTGGCGCGCATGGCCGAAAGTTCGACGCGGCGCCCCAGCAGCGTCCCCTCGCCGGTAAGCAGATACCGGGAGAATGCCGCGGTGTGTTGCTCGCGCAGCGACGGCGGAACGATCAGCTCGCTCAACGACTTGCCCATCGCCTCGGCGCGCGAATAGCCAAAAATCGCCTCTGCCGCACCGTTAAATTCCGTGATCAGGCCGTCCTCGTCGACTGCCACGACCGCGTCGAGTGCCGCGGCCAGAATTGCCGACTTGCGCGACTCCGATACGCGGAGCGACTCTTCAGCGCGCTTGCGTTCGTCGATCTCGGCCTGAAGTTGCTCGTTAACCGCCGCGAGCCGGGGCCAGGCCAGCACGCGTGGAATGACGGGAATCAGGGCGATCACCGTGCACCACGAGGCTGCCGCCGTGACAACTTTGACCGCCGCAGCCAGCCGATACCAGGGTCGCCAGAAGATCGTCGCTTCCAGAAGGTGGCCGAGACCGCACGACACGATAAAACAAGCAAACAGCAGGAAAATACCTTGAAACGGAATGTCGCGTCGCCGCAGCGCGAAATAGGTTAGCACGAGCGGGATCGCCGCATAAGCGCCGAAGATCGCCAGGTCGGACACGATGTGTGTCCACCCGTGCAATTCCGTCCAGTGTCCGCAGTGCCAGCGAGCGGGAAAGTCCGATGTGTCCAGCAACTCGAAAGGAACTCTTTCATGGCGATCTTTGTGGAAGCTCTGCTCTACTATAGCTTCGAACGCAATCGTTCTCGCTGGGTTGAGTGCCAAGGGGGGCGGGCGCAGCAAGGGTACCTGCGCATTGCCGCGCGGCAATCAGGTTTTTCCTTGGAAGCATCCGGAACGACCGCGAATGCGCGTGGCGTCGGAGACGCTCAGGTTCGTGATTCCAGTCAACTCGCCCGATACAGCGCCGCCAGCGACCAGCTAAGCTCGTTGCGTCGGTCGTACCTGGTAGAATCGGAGGATGATCCCCTTTACTCCACTTCAGTTCGTTTTCTCCGGTCTCGCGGTTGGGGCCATTGTCATCGTCGC
>DASRSQ010000082.1:0-4978 GCA_035656475.1 Gemmataceae bacterium
GTTCCTGTGCAACCGCGACGAATGGGATAACGTGGCACGCAACCTCCGATCGCACCGCGCTAACTACTTCCGGCTGGGGACAGAGTTCGCCCATTACCTTGTCATCTCGACCCTCGCGCCAACCAGCGCTAACGTCATCGGCGTCCGCCAGGTCGATACCGATGACGCTGCCGAACAGCTATGCCGCGCGATCGAGACGCTGACCGTGCTGCACAAGGAATCGCTAACCCACTCCAAGCCGTGGAAGCTGATCGAAGAGGACAAGAACACCAACTGGCAGGGATGGCGCCGCATTGCGAAGATCGACGCGTCTCAGGAAATCTGCAAAGACATTCTGCTCTGCCACAGGGTTGATTGGAAGATCATCCGCCACGCTGGTCAATTCTGGTCGTGGCGATCGTGGCAATTCACCGATCGCGAATGCGACGATGGCGGCGGGTATGCTCGCGTCTACGGCAGCCTGCAGTTTGGTGAGGTCCTGCCAGATGTCGACGTCTGGGGTGACACCGGCGAGCAGCATAGCGGTGAGCCGCCCGGCGTTCATGCTGGCGGTGGCGTCTGGTTCAACTGGTGACGCCGCGGCGGCGGCTGCTCGGCGACCATGCCGACCGATCAACACATTCCGATTAACCGATACCGTTCTGTGAAAGCGGTGCGCGCATGGCGACCCTGAAACGACCGAAGGAACGGCGGCCTGATCAATCGACGCTGTTCGACGCTGGCGGACAGACTGAGGCCGCCGCTGACAGATCCGCGCAGGTCCGAAAAGATAATAGTGTTCCGAGCAACGCGGACGGCGCTGCGAAGCCAACGCCATCGGCATCGCCGCCGCCGCCGCTGCGGCTCAAGCGTCCAGTATATGTCAAGCCAACCGCCGCCAGCGTCATTGCCATCGAGCCGGACCTGGCCGCCCTCGCAGACGCTGGCCGCCTCTGCCATGCCGCTTATATTTCCAAGACACTGCTCGCGGCCGAGGTTGCCGGCGATGCCATCGACATGCCAGAGACGATCCTCATTCGATTCGATGCCGAGGAGGAACCGCATCCACCTCGCGAGTGCTGGCTTCTGACTGTCAACCTGTTCGACATCGTCATGTCGAAATGCATCGAAGCAGAGTCCGCCCACGCACGCGGCGAGCTTCCAGACGCCGAATACCAGACGATCCGATCGCGCTTTGCTAATGCGGCATCGCTGTTCGATAGGTTGCCCAAGACACATGACATAGCGGATGGTTACCGTGAGCCAGTGTAGGTGGTTTTTCTTGGGTCCTTCCTGGCGATCGCAGCGCGGCTACTGCTCCGCAAACAGTCGGGCATTTGGTTTTTGTTTCGGCAAATTAGGTGATGGCAGCATGATATAAACAACTAGGGAGTCTCAGCCGATGCGAAAAATCATGACCGCCAGCCGGCGCGAGTTGGAGCAGCACGGCCACAAATACCCAGACGCCGCGCTCATCACCTTCCGCGACCCGTTCCTTGCGCCGGCGCCGGCGCCGCAGATGCCGCGTCTCGATTTAGTGATGAACGACATCAGCGACCCGTCGCCCGGACTCACCCATCCGCAACGCGATCACGCGGCGCGTATTTATCCCTGGGTTGCCGCGCTCCCGCCCGATCGGCCGCTCATCGTGCAATGCGAGTTCGGCGTCGGCCGCAGCCTGGCCTGCGCGGCTGCCCTGAACCGCGCACAGGGCGACGAGGCGACGGCGAAACGCCAGCTTCGCCACGGCACGCACAATCGGCGGCTGTATCGGCTGTTGTGCGAGGAGTTTGGGCTTACGGTCGAGCCGGAGCCGTTGGTTGCGATTGCGTGCCGGGTGAAGTATCCGGTGGGCCGCGCGGACGCCTTTCTTTACTCGCTGAACCGACAGCGCTACGACACTTGGAAATGTGTGTTCGTTACCGATGGCATCAATGATGCAGCTTGGGAAGAATTCAGCTTTGAAACCGTGGGCGAGAGGAAATGGGAATGGATCGAAACGCCCGAGCGGCGCGGCCTCTGGGGGCATCCCTACCGCCAGCTCGGAATCGACCGCTGCCTCGCCATCGGCGCGGCCTACATCGGCCTCAACAATGACGACAACTACCTCACCCCCGGCTACCTCGAACAAATGGTCAACGCCGCGCAGGACGAAGGGGCCGACCTTGTCATGTGCCAGATGTTGCACAGCTACTCGGCCTGGGGCGTCGTCGGCAGCGTGCCGGTCGCTGGGTGCGCCGACGTCGGCAACTGGATCGCCTCGGCCGACCTGATCCGGCAGGTGAAGTTTGACGAGTTCGACGCGCTCGCCGATGGGCGTTTCGTCGAGCGATTGGCGGCGAAGGCAAAGAAGGTCGCCAGCGTGGAACGGCCACTATTGATCAAGAATTGAACAAGGACAACAAGGACGAAGCAAATGCCAGCGGGAAGGCCAAAGCAGTTCACCGCCGAGGAACAGGCGGATAAGCAGCGGACGCGGACGCGCCAGCGAAGCCGCGACGAAAGCGCCGACGTCCGCGACATCGGTCCGGTCCCCAAGGTCAAAAACTGGAAGCGTCGCAACGCCTGCCGGCTTGACCTCGGCTTGTACCTCAAAACCTACCTCGCCGCGTCCTTCCCCCTGCCGTTTTGTCCGGATCACTACCGCGTCATTGCCAAGGCCGAGCGGGCGATCCTCGAGGGTGATCTATCGGCCATCGCCATGCCTCGCGGTACAGGAAAGACGGAAATCTGCAAGGGCGCCTGCACCTGGGCCGTCAACTATGGGCATCGTCGATTCGTGCTACTGATCGGCGCAACGGGGCCCGCGACGCAGGAGGAATTACTTGACGGTGTGCGTCGGTATTACGACGAATCGGCAACGGTCATTCTCGATGACGACGACCGTTTCGAGAAGTTTGGGCCTGGTCGCTATCCGCTGTTGGCCGAGGATTTCCCCGAGATCGTGTTCCCGATTCTGATGCTGCAAGGCGAGGCCCGCCGACAGGGCGGCCAGACATGCCAGGGCCAGCGAACCAAGATCCATTGGGGCGGCAAATTCATCACCATGCCGACTGTGCCCGATGGTTTTTGGCTGGGACCGAGAAAGAAAGGGCCTCCGCCAGGTGGCGGCGCTACAATTCGCGGCACGTCGATCACAGGCCGGCTCCGCGGTTTTAACGTGAAGTCGCTGCGGCCTGATGTCGTGCTGATTGACGATCCGCAAACCGACGAGTCGGCGGCCTCGCCGGCTGGCAATAACAAGATCGAAAAGGCCCTCGGCCGTACCGTGCTCGGCGTTGGCGGACATGAAAAGCGCATCGCGGGCTTGCTCCCGTGCACCGTCATTGAGCCGGGCGACGCCATCGACCGCATTCTCGACCATGCCAAGCATCCGGAGTGGGACAGCGAGCGAACGAAGATGCTGTACGCCTTTCCCACGCGAATGGACCTGTGGGAAAAGTACCGCGACATCCGCAATAACTATGATCCGATGGCGAGCGATGCCGACAAGAAACGCGCCAAGACTGAGGCCACGGAGTTCTACCGTCAGAATCGCGAGGACATGCAGGCAGGCGCGCAAGTGTCGTGGCCGGAGCGTTTCTTTGCCGACCAGCTCGACGGCCTGCAGCGGGCCATGGATTTCTATTTCGACGACAAGGACGCTTTCTTTTCCGAGGGACAAAACGATCCGCGGCCAGTATCTCTCGGCAACGTCGAGGAGCTTCCGCGCGCGGAGGTCGAGAAGCGGCTGAACGGCGAGCAACGCGGCCGCGTGCCGCATGGCGCCACGAAGCTCACGGCGTTCATCGATGTGCAGGGCGCCGGCATCCTGTTCTACGTCGTCTGCTGGTGGAAAAACGACTTCACAGGCGGCGTCCTCGACTTCGGCACCTTCCCTGACCAGGGCCGGCACTACTTCACCAAGGCGACGCTGTCGCAGAAGTTTGAGCAGGGCGATCAGGCGTTGCATAGCGCGGTCAAGACGGCCGCCGCCGATCTGCTGACGCGGTCGTATCCGAGTGCCGGCGGTCCGATGCCGCTCGATCTGCTGCTCATCGACTCGGGCCACCAGGCCGAGATCATCTACCAGGTCTGTCGACAGCTCCGGCTTGCGGGCTTCGGCAACCGGATCCTGCCGAGCAAGGGTGAGGGCGCGACGGAGAGCGACAAGTACGGCTTCACCGAGGGAGGCAAGGCCGAGGGTGAGGACATCGGCTTCGAGTGGCGATTGCCGCCGCCGAAGGAAGCCCGCGGTGTCCGACTGCTGCGATACAACACGAACGGTTGGAAATCGTTCGTCATGGATCGCATCGCGGTCAAGGACGGTGCCAAGGGCTCGCTCACGTTCTTCGGCTCACCGCCGGCATCGGGCGAGCGGCATCCGCACCTTCTGCTGATCGATCACATTTTCGCGGAGTACCGCGACCGTCGAACGAGCCAGCGGACCGGGCGAACGGTGGACGTGTGGGGCACGCGGGCGAACCAGGACAACGATTTCTGGGACTGCCTCGTTGGAGCGTCAGTCGCGGCGAGCGTTCTGCGTGTGCGACTCGAAGGCGTTCAGCAACCAGTCAAGCAACCAAGGGAGGGGAGGCGATCATGGGCACAGTCGAAGGCGGAAGCGGACGCAAGACGGTAGAACGCCATCCGCTCGCCTGTCCGCGTTGCTGGTGTCCGGAATCGCGCGTTGTCAGCGAGCGACCGTTCACCGCGAAGCGTCGCGAGGATGGCAAGATCATCAGCGAGCGGATGGTACGAAAGACGCGCGTGTGCAGGCATTGTCATCACCAGTTTCCAACGAGGGAATAGCGAGGCGGCCATGGATGACCAGAAGCAAATCACGGTTGGCATATCGTGCCCCTGGTGCCCCTGCACCAAGAGCGAGATCACGCACACGCGCCGCAGTCGCAACAACGTCGTGCGACGCCGGCGCAAGTGCGCTGACTGCAAGCGCGGATTCTGGACGATCGAGCAAACACCGTCGCGAAAGGCGACCTAACGGGGCTTCGTGCTACCG
>DASRSQ010000083.1:0-2936 GCA_035656475.1 Gemmataceae bacterium
CTCGGTAAGCCGCTTTTCCCAGCTCGGCATGCGTCCCTGACGACCGCCCCACACCGTGCGATAGATCGACTCCTCGTCGCCCCCATAGAGCCAGAAATTGTCGGTGAGATTGGGCGCGCCCACATCCTTGCTGCCCTTGGCGTCCGCGCCATGGCAGGCGCTGCAATTGGCCGCAAAGACCTCTCGTCCCGCAGCGGCATTTTGTGCCTCAGGTCCACTCACTGGACTGGAGAGGGAGCGCACATAGGTGACAACATTGAGGATTGCCTGGCGGTCCAGAATTTTGTCGCGGCCGAAAGCCGGCATTTGCGACGTGCGGCTGTCCGGATGATCGGAATTGACGCCAACACGAATAGTCTTGAACACCGCGTCCGGTGTCCCGCCCCACAGCCAAGCGTCGTCGACGAGATTGGGAAAGCCCGGACCGCCGGTAGCGTTTATTCCATGGCAGACGGCACAGTTGTTGCCGAACAAGGCGTGCCCTGTCTCGCGCACGTTTTTCATGAGGCTGCTGTCCGCCAGGATCGCGCCGAAATCCTCTTTCTCGAGTCGGGTCGTCCATGCTGAACGCTGGAGAGCCGCGTCGCGCAGCCCCTCTGCCACCTCCCGGCGCACATCGGCGCCGAGCAGGCCCTTGGTATAAGTCTTACCCAACGGCCAGGCAGGCATCAGAATCCAGTAGACGATCGAGAAAAGCACAGTCCCAATCAAGAAGAGCCAGACTGGTCTGGGCACCCGCGTGTTGAGCTCCGTGATGTCGTTCCACTCATGCCCCGTTGTGGCGTGGCCGGTGTAGGGATCGCGTTTGTTCACACGCATGGCCCCTTCTCATCATCCATAATGCTGTTGGCCGCACGATCGAAACGCCTGCTGCTGCCCGGCCAGAATGTGTAGGCGAGTACACCGATTGCCATCGCGATGAGGTAGAAGAGACCCCACGATTTGGCGAAGCCGACGAGGATTTCGTGATTGAGCCCCATCATTGTTTCGCTTCCGCTGCTTGATGCGGCTTGTAGGCAACGTCCGTCAGGCGGCCGAGTATCTGAAGATACGCGACAAGAGCGTCCATCTCGCTGACGAAGCCTGACGCGCCGTCGAAGGTTCGAACGTTGGTCGCCTCCCCGTAGCGAGTCTTGACGCCCTCCGCTTGTGCACTGTCCGGCGTTGCCTGGCCGTAAGCATCGCTCTCTGCATTCCCGACCATTTCGTCCGTATAGGGCACGCCGAGTTTCTTAAGCGTCGCGAGCTGCTGGGATAGGTCGTCGGTGCGCAGCTCCGTTTCCTTGAGGAAGCGATAGGCCGGCATCACCGACTCCGGCACGACATCGCGCGGATTATTGAGATGCATGAC
The DNA here is from genome assembly GCA_035656475.1 of Gemmataceae bacterium. Classification (GTDB taxonomy): domain Bacteria; phylum Planctomycetota; class Planctomycetia; order Gemmatales; family Gemmataceae; genus SIAQ01. The sequence goes on from DASRSQ010000083.1 coordinate 1,352, forward strand.
ATGCCAGTCGTCGGAGTATTTTCCGCCGACACGGGCGAGATCAGGGCCGGTGCGCTTCGAGCCCCACAGCATCGGATGGTCGTACTGCGACTCGACGGCGAGCGAATAGGGACCGTAGCGCTCCACCTCATCGCGCAGCGTGCGGATCATCTGTGAGTGACAGGCGTAGCAGCCTTCACGGATGTAGATGTTGCGCCCGGCAAGCTCGAGCGGCGTGTAAACGCGCATGTCCGGCGCCTTCTCCACCGTCTCGTCGATGGTGAAGAGCGGCGCGATTTCGACCGCGCTGCCGATACTGGCTACGAGAATGATCGCGAGCACAAGGCCGATGGAGTAGCGCTCAAGCCTATAGTGAATCTGGAACATGGCGGCTCATTCCCGGGTGCGCAATGGACTCTGGGACGCCAGTGCAACGGCCGGCTGCTCTCCGATCGGCTGTTGCGCAAGGACTGGTCTGACGCGGATCGTCATCCAAACATTGTAAAGGCCGATCGTCGCTCCCATGAGGAACAGCGCGCCTCCCACCGCTCGCGCGATGTAATAGGGATGCATGGCGACAAGGGAGTCGATGAAGGAATAAGCGAGCGTGCCGCTGTCATTATACGTGCGCCACATCAGGCCCTGGATGATGCCAGAGTTCCACATCGCGAAGACGTAGATGAAGGCTCCGGCTATCGCGAGCCAGAAATGAACCTCCACCAACGCCGGCGAAAACATCTGCCCGCGTTTCCACAATTGCGGCACAAGATAGTAGATCGCGCCGAAGATGATCATCGAATTCCAGCCGAGTGTGCCGGCATGGACATGGGCGATGGTCCAATCGGTGTAGTGAGAAAGCGAATTCACCGGACGGATTGCGAGGAAAGAACCCTCGAAGGTCGACAAGCCGTAGAACACGGCGGCAACCATCATGAAGCGCAACGTGGCGTCGTCGCGCACCTTGTACCATGCACCGTTCAGCGTCAGCAGGGCGTTCGCAGCGGCGATCCACGACGGCACCAGCAGCATGACGGAAAACGTCATGCCGAGTGTCTGCACCCATTGCGGCAGCGCCGTGTAATGAAGGTGGTGCGAGCCGACCCAAATATAGAAGAAGGTGATGCCCCAGAAACCGATGATCGACATACGGTAGGAATAAATGGGACGGCCGGCGCGCTTCGGCAGGTAATAGTACAGCATCCCGAGGAAACCGGCGGTCAGGAAAAAGGCCACGGCGTTGTGGCCGTACCACCATTGCACCATCGCATCCTGAACGCCGGCAAAGATCGGGAAGCTCTTCGCGCTTCCAAACGAAACCGGCAGCGCAAGGTTGTTGAGGATGTGGAGCATCGCCACGACCAGGATGAATGCCAGGTAGTACCAGTTGGCGACGTAGATGTGCGGTTCGCGCCGGCGCGCAAGCGTGCGCAAATAGAGCACCAGATAGGTAACCCAGACGATCACCAGCCAGATGTCGGCGTACCATTCCGGCTCGGCATATTCCTTCGACTGCGTGATACCGATCAGGTAACCGCTGACGGCGAGCAGGCAGAAAAGATTGTAGCCAATGAGCACGAACCATGGACTGAGCTGATCCGGCAGTCGT
>DASRSQ010000084.1:0-6673 GCA_035656475.1 Gemmataceae bacterium
GAATCGATGCTGCGAGCGCGAAGCCGCAAGCGGCAATCAATGATTTACCACGAAATCATGCCGATTCAACAACGACCACAGCACATCCTGGTACCCTTCTAGCCGCGACGCAGCCTGGCGCACATGCTTGACCGAACGTTCGACCTCCGCATCGGTCGGGTAGCGCGTGAGCGTCCAGAGGTACAGCTCCGCCAGCAGCTTGCGGTCGTCCGATGTCTTCGCGACCAATCCTTGTAATCGGCCTTTCGGGTCGTGGATCTTTGCGAGCAGCTTTTCGTCGTTGAACAGGTAAAGCGTCTGGCTGAGCGAGGCGGCGGCGCTGCGTTCGCAGTCGCAATTTTGCACGCGCAACGGCCGGCCGAAAATCTGCAGGACATAGGCATCGTCGCCCCCCATGCGCGACAACGCCAGCTCGGCAGCCTTGATGCCGGTGCGCGGGGTGCCAAAGCGCTTCGCGAACTTGGGTTCCGTGCCGGTGGCCTGGGCGATCGCGTCGACGGCTTGCTCGGCGTTCAGGCGGCGCAAGAGGCGATGCGAGAAATTGCGTTCATCCTTGGCGTTCGACGCATTGGTGCGCCAGTCGCGTTGATACGCCAGCGTGTTCAGAATACGGCGATGCAGGTGACGCAGGTCAAACTTGTGCGCGATGAAGTCGCGAGCCAACTCGTCGAGCACCTCCGGGTGCGTCGGCGGATTGGCGGCGGCTTGCGAGTCGGGGGGCTCGATGAAGCCGCGGCCGAGGTAGAACGCCCAGGTGCGGTTGACGATCGCCCGCGCGAAGTAGGGATTGTCCTTCGATGTCATCCATTTCCACAACTCCTTGCGAGGGTCGACGCCGTCCTTGACTTCAATGTCGGCGCCGCCGAGGATGCGTGCCTTGAGCGGCTGCTGCGTCTCGGGGTCGAGCATCGTCTCCGCCGGCGTCGTTTGCACGTGGACGCCGGCGAGGTTAACCTTCGCGGCCTTCAACGCGGGATCGACGCCGCCGATGTGCGTGTGCGCGAAGTTCATGGAGAAGCCGAAGAAATCGGCCTGCGACCAGCGGTCGTTCGGGTGCTTGTGGCACTGGGCACATTCGAGACGCACGCCGAGAAATGTGGTGGCGACGCGCAGGGCGACCTTCTTCGAATCGATGATGCGCGGCTTGCCCGGGATCTCCTGCACGTGAATCAGGTTGGAATGGAAGAAGTCGAGCGTGTTGCGCGTGCCGTAACCGATCTGCCATGGCTTCTTGCTGGGATCGATCGGCAGCTTGGCGTTCTTGTCCTTCTTCTGCAGTTCCTTCAGCAGCTTTCTTTCATCGGTATCGCGCTTCTGATCCGCGAGGATCTGTTGCGGATCGCGGCCATCGGCGGCCGTTGCGCAGATGACGCCGTAGGCGATCTTGTCCCAGGGCCAGTTCGCTTCGAGCTTGTTGCGGAACCAGTCGTGAAATTGATAGACGCCGTCGGCAAGGAAGCGGTCGTCGGCTCCGGTCATGTCGCACATGCGGCCAGCCCAGGTGGCGGCGTGCAACGGATGCGCGAGCAGGCGGTCGATGACCTTGGCTCGTTTGTTCGCCGCCTTGTCGCTCTGGAAGGCGCGAATCTCGTCGGGCGTCGGCAACTGGCCGATAACGTCAAGATAAACGCGGCGCAAGAACGTGAGATCGTCACACACTGGCGACGGCACGATGTTGAGCTTCGCCATGCGGCCCAGCAAAAGCTTGTCGACCGGATCGTGCACCGTCTGCGCCGGCGATTTCAGCTTCGCATTCGCGGCGTGCGGCACCAGCACCGTCGTGAAGCCGACCTGTCCCGCGTAGTGCGCGAGCACCGAGGTGTCACCGGGCAACTTCGGCGTGATACTGCCCGACGCGTCGACCTCGGCAGTGCTCGGATCGAGCGACTCGAAGCGAGTGAACCTGGTGACGTCGTCTTCCTGCCCGTTCGACAGCTTCGCGATAACCTTGAGCGTCGCGGAAGACGTGGGAAACACGAGGGACGCCGGCTCGACGCGGATCGATAGCACGCGCGTGTCCTTGTCCGGTTGATAGCGAGCGCCGTTGCGGATCCAGCGAACGAGCAGGTCGTACTGCCAGCTGCCGCGGCGCAGCTTGACGGCGCCGCCATGATCGAGCTGGCCCGTCGGCTTGAGCACCAGCAAGCTGCGTTCGGGATCCTGCGCGTCGAGGCGGCGATTGAGCGTGCCGCGAATGTTCTGATAGTCCATCTCGGGACTGCCGGCGAAGAGGGACAGGCGAAAGCCGCCTTTGCCGGAGAAGGAGCCGTGACAGGTGCCGGCGCTGCAGCCGAGCTGATAAAGCATGGGCGAGATGTGCCGGGCGAACTCAGGCTCCTGGGCGCGAGCGCCAGGCGCGGCCAGCAAGACGACGGCAATGGCGAAGAAGCGTCGCATCGGTGGGTCCGTCAGCGGATGGAGGGCGGGTAGGCACCTATATCATGGCGACTCGCTGGCAGAAATGCAAGTCGCTGCTGAATTACCTTCGATGTCTCTGGCCACCATGGTGGTCGTGATCATGATCGTGGTCGCGGTGCGGGACGGGGTCCGGGGATTCGCCGCCGCTGGGAGTGAGAAAGCCGCTGAACGTGCCGTCGTCCCCTTCGCCATCCACGATCGCGCCGCCGGCCAGCGAATAGGAAAAGGTGCGGGTGGAACCGTCAGCCATTACCATCAGGCTGCCCTGGGCGAAGGGGCCGCCCCAGTTGCCCGCCTGGGCATGGAGCGCATCGCGTGCATTCACGACGTTGGCCTTCGACCGGCAGAGCGCGGGGCTGCCCCCCGTGAAGATCGTCTGGGTGAAATCGAGCACCGGTGCCGTTGCCAGGTAGTCCTTCGGGTTCATCTGGCCATGGCCGACGATGATTGTTTGCGATGTGCCGTCGGCAATGCCGGCAAGCGTGCGACGGCTGTCGCGCGCATTGGGATCGCCATTGGGATCATTCAGGAAGGAGTTGATGAAGTAATCTGTCCAGGCGCCGGGATTCGAGGCCAGCGTCGAGTGCGTCGGCCGGCCTCGGCCGGGGCAGAGAAAGACGGCCACTCCCGTGCTGGTGTCCCTGGTGGCAAACAGCGCCTGTTGGTCGACATAGGGAAGAATCATGAACGCCCAGCTACCGGTGGAGTCTTGCAGAGCAACGGCCGGCCCGCCGCGCTTTCTTCCCGATACGGAATAGGGCGCTTCCGTGCCGTTATAGGGGAGATAGCGATGGACATCGTGAAATTGATGGAAGGCCAGGCCGATCTGGCGGAGATTATTGGTCGATTGCGACAGCGCGGCCGCCTCGCGCACCTTGCCGATGCTGACGAGCAGCAACGCGAGCAGCATCGCGATGAGCGCGAGGACGACCAGCAGCTCGACAATGGTAAAGCCGAAACGCTGTCGTCGGGGCACGGGTTGCGTCATGGAGCGAGTCTTTCCGCCGTTCTGTTGGCGTATGCTCGTTGAACGCGCCTGTCAGGTCAAGGCACCTGGGTAAACGCTTGAGTCGGAACCAAGGCGTCGAATCCGCGGAGAGGGGCGGTTTTGGATTCGACTTTCGGCCTACTTGTTCACGGACCGACCGCGATTGCGAGTCAGGCCGGACCCGTGATTCATGGGACTTTCGTGGCGGCGAGCCAGGGAGCCGTCACCGACTCCCAGGTGGCGCCGACACGAATCTCATCGATTATCTGCCGGCTTTTGCCATTGATGTTCAGTTCGATCCATTCGAAGGTCAAGTCGCTGCGGAACGGTGAACTCTGCAGCGACCAGGTTCCTGTTTCCTCCGGTTCGACCGATTCGTCCGGCCCGTAGACCCGAACGAAAACCTGTTCTGGCTTCGCGCTGCCCGCAGCGATCTTGGCGACCAGCAGATACGTCGTCCCCTTGGCGAGAGGAATCGAGCCGGTGGTCGTCATGCGTTGCAGGTGGGTGGAGAGCTGATTGGATCCCTTTATGCCGATATAGAGGCGCTTGCGGAAGTCCAGAAAGTTCTGTTGCTGATAGTCGTCGTCGCTCCAGAGCAGGATACCCAGCGAGTCGGGCGAACTGCTTGATGATCGATGTCGGCGGAACAGGAAGCTGAGATAGTAGGCGCCATCGCGGTCGAGCCGAACGGGCTGAGCGAGCTTACGAAAGGTCCTGGCAAATCCTGCGTAATCGAAGCTGCCGCCGATCCCTGGATTGACAGCATCGGGCCGGGACAGCGTTTCCTTGATGTTAAGCGAAAAGCGGCCAAATTCGGTCTTCGGTCCGGGTCGCACCGTGCTTGCACGCCAGGGACCGGACCAACCGATGCCCCCCGTGGCCTTGCCATTCTGCAGGGCCATCGCCCTGTCATAGGCGAAGCCTTCGTAGGCAAGCAAGCCCGCATTTGGATCGAGCGCTGGCCTGGAATTATCAACGACGTAGCGTACGAATTCCTTGGCATCGATCGCCGGCTTTTCGGCGCGGTCGCTGCCGACCTCATATCGACGAGACTCGCCGGCTTTCAGGCATTCCGGTTCGGCCCCGAGCCGGGCGGCGGTGTTCGACACGCGCTGCAGTTCCCCTTCGAAAACGTGCACCTCCTCCGCGTCGGGCGTGACGGAAACGCCGAAATCGGTGGCGATGTCCACCAGCGTCGATCCGGGGGTGCGCAGGTCGAATGGCACTCCGGAATCGGTGGCGTGAAGAACTGCCTTGCCTGACTTGACCGTCACCGCTGTGGATGAGTCGAGCATGATCTCGGCGGGCCCCTCGACGATCAGCTCGGCGCCGCTGTCAAAACGGATACTGGCAATCCCTTTCGGCAAGCGCAGGTAGCCCGGGGCCAGCCTGGCGCCATTGCCCACCGGCTCGCGCGGTGCTTCCCACACGCAATTCACCGAGCGAATAAGCGTGGCGACATATGTCTTCTTGGGGGCCGAGACGACCTCGCGCAAAGCGGGTTCCTGCTCGGGCAAAGGACTCGTCGGCGGAAACCAGAAAAACTGCACCAGCAGCGACGCGGCCAGAGTCGCCAGCACCAGCCAGGCCTGCCCAAGATTGCGACGTCCCCAGTGCAGCCAGTTCGCGCGCGGCGCCGGTGTCGCCACCTCCGCGGTATCCGGCTTGCGGATCGGCGCTTTGGTCAGGATCTGGGGATCGATCAGCAGAGTGGCATGAATCTGCATGTATTCGAGATAGACTCGCCGGCACTCTGCTGTACTGTTTAGTAGACTTTCCAGGCGCGCATGTTCCTCTTGCGTGATCTGCCCATCGCAAAGGGAAGAGAGCAGGCTCAGCAATTCCGCGCGACTGTCAGGTGGCATGCCAATCTCTCCTGAGATTATGTCCCCACCAAAATGCCGGTTGTGCCAGGTTTTTTTCAGAATTCCCGCCCGCAGACATTTCGATAAGTTCTGTTCTGGCAATAATTTTTGAGATTCTGCCCTACTAACGTGCCAAATGTCCATCATATATCGTCTATATTTCGTGGCACCCTGACGCGCCTGGCAGGGACAAAAGGTGAGACTGTGAGCCAATTATGAGGATCTTTGGGCTACACCACCAATATAACGAACATTTTAACGAAGGAAGAGTGACGCGGTGGACCCGGCTCGCCTGGAAGTACTGATTCGTCTGCTGACAAGTCATCAGAATGAATTGTTTCGATTTATCATGTCGCTTCATCCGTATGAAGAAGATGCCCGCGATATACTCCAGGAAACCAGCGTCGCCTTGTGCCGAAAGATCGAGGAATATGATCCCGATCAGCCTTTTCTGCCGTGGGCCTTTGGCTTCGCCTATCTGGAGGTGCTGAAGCAGCGCGAGAACAATGGGCGTGCCGTGCGTCTTTTGAGCCGCGATCTGGTGGATCGCCTGGAACTGGAACGGCGCGAGCACGAGCCATTGCTGCAGGCGCGCTTGCAGGCGCTGGAGGAATGCCTGCAAAAGTTGCCAGCCGAGGACGGCGAACTCATCCGTGGCCGTTATCACGACAAGATCACGATCGAGGAGCTTGTCGAGCAAAGCGGCGCCAGCCGCCGCAGCCTGTTCCGCAATCTGCACCGCATCCGCCGCCTTCTCCACGATTGCATCGACCGACAGCTCGGCAGCAAAGATTAGCCGGTTAGCCGCAACTTCAAAGGCATGCGCGGGCGTATCCCACGTCGCGTCGCCCACTCGTATAATGATGGCATTACGAGGAAGCCAAGGGAGCGCCGCATGACGCAGCCGACGTTTGACGAAATACTTGCCGGCCTGACTGAGAACCAGCGCGAGGCCGTGCTGCACACCGACGGACCGCTCTTGGTCCTCGCGGGACCGGGCAGCGGCAAGACGCGAGTCATTACCTGCCGCATCGCCAACCTCATCCATCAGGGCGTGAAGCCAAGCCAGATTCTCGCGATCACGTTCACGAACAAGGCTGCCGCCGAGATGAAGCAACGCGTCGAGGCGATGCTGCCGGGCAACAAGGTCTGGATCAGCACCTTTCACAGCCTCGGCGTCCGCCTGATGCGGCAATATTCCGACCGCCTCGGCCTCGATCGCAACTTCACCATCTACGACCAGGCCGACCGCGTCCGCATCGTCAAACTCGCGCTCGACGGCGCCCAGATCGATGCCAACCGCTTCACGCCGGAGTCCATCCAGGGCGCCATCAGCAAGGCAAAGAATCAGCTGCTGCTGCCCGAGCAATACGGGAAGCAGGCGAACGACTACTTCTCG
>DASRSQ010000085.1:0-5444 GCA_035656475.1 Gemmataceae bacterium
AGCCTCGTTTGCGGCGTCATGGTTTCGCGAAAGCCGAAACTGGCTCTATCTGGCGCAGCCGATCGCGGCCCTGATTTTTTTCGTGGAACGTTGCGTGTTTGCTGCGACTCAGCGCCCCAAAGCGTTCGAGCAAGCCGCACACTCTGGGCTTGAACAGGGATAATTATTTTGGAAGCAGCCATGCCCATTCCTCTGCCCTTGCTCAGCATCGTCTGCCCGGCTTACCGGGAAGAAGACGTGCTGCCTTTGTTCCACGCCGAGCTGACACGAGTGCTGGCTGCGTTGCAGGGAAGCTATCGGATCGAGATCATCTATGTCGACGACGGGTCCGACGATGGCACGTTGAAGGCGATGCGCGAGCTGGCTGCAACCGATGAGCGGGTACGCTACTTTTCGCTGAGTCGAAATTTCGGACATCAGGCTGCGCTGACCGCGGGGCTGGAACATGCCCGCGGCGACGTGGTGATCACCATGGACTCTGACTTACAGCACCCGCCCCGGCTGATTCCCGAACTCCTGGCAAAATGGGAGCAAGGGGAGGACATCGTGCTCACCATTCGCGCGGACGACAAGCGTCTGAGCCTCTGGAAACGCTACAGCTCAAAGCTCTTCTACATCGTCATGGCTTTGATAAGCGACACCGACATCCGCGATGCGGCCTCCGATTTTCGCCTCATGTCACGCCGGGCCGTCCACGCCTTGCTTCAACTCAAGGAACGGCACCGGCTGCTGCGCGGCATGGTGCGCTGGCTCGGATATCGGACCACCGAGATTCCATTCGAGCCCGACGTCCGCAAGGCCGGGACGACCAAGTACACCCTCGCCCGCATGATCTCGTTGGCAAGCGAAGGCATGTTTTCCTTCTCGCGTCTGCCGTTGCGCCTTGCCAGCTATCTGGGTGTGCTGGCAATCCTCGTTGGCCTGGGAAACGTTGTCTGGTATCTGCTCGCATTGCTGACGGGGGTATCTTCGCTGGGCGCGGGCATGACCTACGTCGTGGTATCGATGCATCTGCTGTGCGGCGCGGTCCTGTGCACGGTCGGCGTACTCGGCGAGTATCTCGGCCGCGTGTTCGAGCAGGTCAAGGATCGCCCGCTGTATCTCATCAAGGAGACCTCTCCCGGCGAGGACGCGGCCCTCGCGCCGGCATTTTCCTCCCTTCCGCACCGTCATCGCGACGCGGCATGAACTGCGCGTGCGATTGGCCAAGTCATCGGTCGCCAATATATCAACTAGGCCCACCTGCCTGACCCACCATCCTCAGGAGCCTACCTCGTGTCATCTCCTGCGTCTTCGCCCATTCCATCTTTAGGTGCGACCACACGCATCCTGGTGATCATCATCGCTTCCATCGGCTTCTTGTTCGACACCTATGAACTGCTGATGTTCCCCGTCATCGGGTCCAGCGCTGTGAGCGAATTGATCCATGTAAACAAAGACGGCAAGCAGCCAGGCTGGGCCGCGGAGCTCGGCTTCAGCAACGGCGACGGCGAACTCGTGCGCGGCGCTCCTACGACGAGCGTCGCCGTGCGTAGCTGGGGCGGCCGCATGCAGTGGGTCGCGGCCCTGTGCGGCGGCTTCTTCGGCTTGCTCGGCGGCTTGCTCATCGACCGCCTGGGCCGCAAGACGATCATGATTGCGAGCATTCTTGCCTATTCGCTTTCGCCGGTCGCAGGCGCCTTCAGCACCGAATTATGGCATCTTGTGCTCTTTCGCTCGACCACGTTTATCGGGGTCTGTGTCGAGATGATTGCGGCCGTGACCTGGCTGGCGGAGCTTTTCGACGACAAGCGCACGCGCGAGCTGATCATCGGCTGGACGCTGGCGACCGCGTCGCTGGGCGGCATCCTGGTGACAGCCGCGTTCAAGGGGATTCGCGCCGCCAGCGAGGCGGGCAGCTTGCCGGCCATTCCGTTTCCCGAAGGATATGTGGCGACGAACGTCGCCTGGCGATTCACATTGCTGACAGGGCTGATTCCGGGCGCCGCGATCTTGCTTTTGATGCCATTCGTGCCAGAATCGGGCGTTTGGAAACGCAAGATGCAAGAGGGAACGCTGCAGCGGCCCGGGTTCGGCGAGCTGTTTTCATCGCAGCTTTGGCTCACCACGCTGGTGACCACGATCTTGGCGGCGTGCGGCTATGCGGCAGCGTTCGGGGCGATTCAGATGACTCCTCTGTTCGTCGTTGCCGGCACGCCGAAAATCGCGTCCCTGAAAAAAGAGGCCGACAGCAACTTCAAGGCGGCCCAGGAAAAGCTCAAGAACGCGTCCAAGGGAAGCCCCGAATTCAGCGCAGCCGAGGCGGAAGTCGCGAGCGCCAAGAAAGACCAGGCAACCGCGGCCAAGGCGCTCGAAAACGGTCGCGGCGATATTCAGCTCGCCCAGGAAATCGGCGGCTTGCTTGGGCGTGTCGCCCTGGCGATTCTCCTGCTCTTTGTGCCGAGTCGATGGTTGATTCGCATGTTCCTCATCCCGGGTGTGATTCTGTTTCCCGTGACCTATTTCAAGCTGGTTGAGGGAGAGTATTTCATCTTTGCGATCGCCATCTTCTTCTGCGGGCTGCTGACCGTGGCGCAATTCAGCTTCTTGAGCGAATTCCTGCCGCGCGTGTTCCCGATGCACCTGCGTGGCACCGGCGGCAGCTTTGCCACCAACCTCGGCGGTCGCATGATCGGCACGATGGCGGCGACGTTGAATACGGAGTTGCTCGCGCCGATGTTCCCTGGCACGCCGCCGCTCCAGGTCGCTGCCGCCGCCGGCGTCATTGGCGGCGCCGTCTACTTCATCGCGCTCGTGGCGACCTTCTTCTTGCCGCACCCGCACGAGGAGGTCGAGAAGCAAGTGCAGATCTACGGCAAAGAGGAAGCGCTCAACGAGCCGAAGAGCGAGACCGTGGATTAACGGAAGCGCGGCTGGTTCCTCTCGACGGTTTCTGACAAACATGTTATCCTCGGCAAGGGATTGCGAGGAGGAGACATGACCGAGCTGTCGGAAGAGAACGTCAAGACGCCTCGGCCGCGCCGGCCGTGGTCGCACAAGTTTCATGATGCACTGCGCGGCATCAAGCTCGGCGTGCGCGGGCACAGCAGCTTCTTCGTTCATTTCTTCGCTGCCGCTCTCGTCGTCGCCGTCGCCTTTGCTCTGGGTTGCACCATCGAGCAATGGGGAATCTTGCTTCTGTGCATGGGTGTTGTGCTGACGGCGGAGCTGTTCAACAGCGCCATCGAGGTGCTGCATCGCGGTCTGGATCACGTGACGCGCGAGCGCAATTACCGGGCGCTCGACATTGCCGCCGGCGCCGTGCTCATGGCGAGCATCACGGCCGCCACTGTCGGTGCACTGGTGTTTCTCAAGCGCATTCTGCAAATGGCCGGGTGGCTTGAGCCTTAGGGAAAAAGTAAAAAACGCATAGAGATCCACCGCACCGGCGAGAGAGTTTTTCACGTCCCATGGAAAGCCGCAGCGAGAACGGAAATGGCCGATTGACCACAAGCGATTGGCTGTTCCGCGTCGTGCCGGCTTTCGATTCGCTGCGAAGCTACTCCTGGCACTCGTTTCGTCTCGACTTTTTCGCCGGCCTGACCGTTGCCGCCGTCGCGGTGCCACAGGCGATGGCATATGCGAGCATTCCGGGATTGCCGGTGGAGTACGGGCTCTACACCGCCATCATCATGACGGCGATCGGCGCGCTCTTCGATTCGTCACGCCAGCTCATCAACGGCCCGACCAACGCCATCTGCATCGCCCTGGCCAGCGCGATCGCTTACCTGCCCGTCGACGATCATGAACAACGGTTGCAAGCCGCGATCCTGATGGCGTTCCTCGTCGGCGTGTTCCAGACCTGCATCACGCTGTTTCGGTTGGGCGATCTCACGCGCTTCATCTCCAACTCCGTCATCGTCGGCTTCACGCTGGGCGCCGCCATTTTGCTGGCGCTGGGGCAACTGCGAAGCTTCCTTGGCTTGCCGATGGGAGGCGCGAGCGACGATCATTTCCTGGTTCGCTTTGTCCTCACAATGAGCCGACTCGATCTCGTCAACATTCGCGCTCTGGGCATCGGCGCCGCCACCATTCTGCTGGCCCTGGCGTTTCGCCAGCTTGGCAAGCGACTCCGTTCGCAGTTGCCGGACTTTCTCATGGTCGTTGCCCTGATGGCAGGGGTGGTCTGGTTCTTCGGCTGGGATCGGGGTAATGTCCGCGTGTCCGTCATTGGCGACATGGGCGATATTCCCGCCGGGTTGCCGTCCTTCGATCTGCCGAGATTCGACTGGTCGATGACTCGGCAAATTATCAGCAGCTCGCTCGCCATTGCCGTGCTCGGCTTGCTCGAAGCGATTGCGATGGCCAAGTCGATTGCGTCGCGCACCGGGCAGAAGCTCGATATGAACCAGCAATGCCTCAGCGAAGGACTGGCCAATCTCATCGGCAGCTTTTTCCAGTGCATGCCCGGCTCCGGCTCGCTCACGCGCTCGGCGATCAACGTGCACGCCGGCGCCGTCAGTCAGTGGTCGGGCGTCTTCTCCGCGGTTGCGGTCGCGCTCATCGTCATTGTGTTCGCGCCCCTCGCGAAGTTCATTCCGCGCTCGTGCCTGGCGGGATTGCTCCTCCTGTCGGCCTATCGGCTCGTCGATCGCAAGCAACTCCTCTATCACCTGCGCAGCACGCCGTTCGACAAGAAGATCGTCCTTGCCACGGCGTTCGCCGCGTTTGCGATCAACATCGAGTTCTGCATCCTGGTCGGCGTCTTCCTGTCGGTGGTCCTCTACATCACGCGGGCGGCCCGGCTGCACCTGACCGAGTTGACGATGACGGCCGACCGCGTCATCCGCGAGCGCGGGCCCGACGACCCGCGCTGCGATCGCATTCTCCTTTACAGCCTCGAAGGCGAGCTCTTCTTTGGCTCCGGCCCGGACCTGGAGAAGCATTTCGACTCGATCGCAAATCAGGCCGGCCCCGTCACGCGCGTGATCGTCCTGCGGCTCAAACGCGTGCGCAATCCCGACGCCGTCTGCCTGGAGCTGATCGAGCGATTCATCGTCAAGATGCGCGACCGCGGCATTCACGTCATCCTCTGCGGCGTGCGCGACGACTTCGCCGCCACCATGCGTGTCTGCGGTCTGGAGGCCCAGCTTGGCAAGGAATATCTCTTCGTCGAACACGAAGGCGCCACGTCCAGCACGCTCGACGCCGTGCGCTTCGCCTATGGTTTGCTCAAGGGGGACTATTGCGTGAACTGTCCGCGGCGCAATGAAGAACGACACGTTCTGTACTACATGATTTGAGGTGCCCGAGCGCCGCCGTGGGGCCGTCCCCGACTTTTGGACAGCCGTTTTGCCAGCGCCGGGCCATGATTTCCTCAGTTGACGCTCAAGAGTGCGACAGGCACTTCTCAAGTTGGCGGCGCCTCGGCAGTCCCTACCACTTCCTTTCGGATGTTCCGTTGT
>DASRSQ010000086.1:0-5051 GCA_035656475.1 Gemmataceae bacterium
AATAGCCGCTTGGCCGGCGGGCGGCACCGCTGCCCGCCGGTGCATCACTTCAACCGATTTATCGAAGGATCAATTCCATGACCAATACCGATCAGATCACTCCGCAACTTATCACCGTTGGCAATGTGGTAAAGTCGCTGCTCAATTCTACGACTCAAGCCAAATTCCCTCTCGGCCACGTGGTCATCACCGCCAATGCCGCCCAACATCTCGACACCGTCGCCGTCAACGATGCCTTGCGCCGTCACGTCACCGGCGATTGGGGCGATCTTTGCCCCGAGGACGCCTGCGCCAACACATGCGCCTTGACGCGAGGCGGACGCTTATTCTCCGCCTACGGCAACGGCGAGCGACGGTTCTGGATCATCACCGAGGCCGACCGCTCGGCCACGACGATCCTGATGCCGGAAGACTATTGAGGGGAAGAACGTCATGACCACGTACAACGAAACCGAGTGGAAGGCGAGCGGGCTGAGTCCGCCATCGCTGGCATCACTGCCACCGGAAACCAGTCATGACGCCATGAGCCCGGACCTGTACGCCCGTGTGACCGGAGAGATTATTGGTTATCTCCAAACGGGTGTACGTTCACTGGTGCAGCCATGCGATCCGACGATACCGCTCGAAAGTATTACGCCCGCTCCGGCATGACACTGTGCATGAATTACCTCTTTCTCTGGCTGACTGCCAAGGCATGTCGTCCTCGTTCGCTTCGTTCCAATCCCGCCACGTGGCCTTCGTGACCGGCACTTTGAACCCGACGCCGAGCTTGGCAAGCAAAAAATCGGCTCCCCTAAAGGTCGCCCCCAATTTTTCGCTTGCCAGGTTCGCTGCGCCTCGGCAGTCTCGGGTTCTTCTTGAGTGCCGAAAGGCCCCTGTTGACGGGGTTAAATTTGAAAGGAGAACATCAATGTCCAAAGCTCAAATGCAGTCATCCACGAATCCCATCGACAAGGGTACCGCCACCGAGCAGACCGAATGCTACACCTATTGCTTCAATGGTCGCGACGGCACGTTTGACCTCGTGGAGATCGTCTCTCCCTAGGGCAAAACTATCGCCAGTCTCTACTATTGGGATGAGCCCGACACTGACGAAGCAGTTCGTGTCGAGGAGTCCGCCAAGATTATTTGCCAGCATCTCAATCACTGGCATATCGGTTCCGACCAGTAATCTCACAGTTCTTGCCACGCGGGCCGATAGGTCTGTGTGCCAAGACGCCGAGCGTTCTGGCGGCGCAGGATCATCGAGCGGTTATCATCCGGAGTTCAACGGCCATCCGGGACCACGGCCCCGCAGAACCCAGACCATGAACATTGACTTCCGGCTCCCATCTCCACCCATTTCCCTTCTTGAGCGAACCACATCGCACGATGTAGCTCCGGCCCACCACGGCATCATCAAAGTAAAGTTCCGAAGGCTCACGGATGTCGGCATTCGGCTGCATCATCCCAAAAACGCGACCTCTGCAAAATGACGTGCAGAGGCTTGTCACGAACGGATCGCGCCGCCCTGCACCGCACTGCCCAAGGCCCATGAGCCTCAGTTAGCCTCGATCTTGCACACAATGCGATTTTGGTTCGAACAATGCAATCCAATGTTTTCAGGCATCTTCCCTCTGCACTGCAGAGGCACGCTTGCACGGTTCCAGTCATCAGCCGAAAGAAACTCCGCGCCAAGTGCCGAGCAAGGCCGACAACCCGAACTCCATGTCGGCCCGTAATGCTCAAAGCATTCAGCCCATTGGCTCGCGGCACGAGCGACGTGGAATTGCCTGCCAGGAGCTGGTGGCACCTTGATGAATGGCTGCCCGGCAATTACGCTTCGAGTCCCTCCAATTCTGACGTCTCCAGCCATTGACGACTATCAGACCACGGTATATAAATACACGGACTATAAGTATCAGTCTAGTGGCGCGACAGGATCGAAAAATCAGCCGCCGCTCACAATCGGCAGTTCGGCCTTCTGGGATTCTCCGAGTGCACTTCACCGCCTCAAGCGGTGTTTTTCGGCCCATTTCACGAAGGAGTAATGCAGTGAAAGCCGCTTCCAGTGTCCTTGCCTTTACGCTCATCTGCTTATGCAGTGCGGCACCGCCGACGGCGGCTGAAAGTTTACAGCCTTCCGACAAGAATGAGACAAAAAAACAGCCGGCCGACCAACGGCTTTTCCTTCTTTACGCGCTCGAATATCTCCAGGATAAGCCGCTTCCCAAACAGCCGATGGCCTTGCGGGCTGAACTCGAACAGCGTCGGGTCCTCGCCGAGCGGATCCTTGAGCATATCCGGAACGAACAAAGAAAGAAGTCGAAGCCGAAGGATGCCATTGAGGTCGAGATCAGTGAGGTGTATGAGGGTTACATGAAGGCCATCAAAACGAGCCAATCGGAAACGATTCGGCTCATCGGCCTGCACACCAAGCACGTCAAGCCGGTACTCCAGGAGATCGAGACAGCGAAGCGCGAGGCGAACGCGATACAGCAGGCCGTCGCGATGAAGGCTCTTCTGCGAGGAGCGGGGGCATACCTTGGATCAAACTCAAACGATCCATTGGCCGACGGCGCCACCACCGCTGTCGCATCGCTCATCGTGGATCAAGCAAACGCCAACGAAAAGATTCGCAGCAGACGCGATATGCTGGCGCAAAATCTGGATAAGGCTCTTGCGTCATACAGAACCGAACTCGCTGCAGCATGCGAGAACATCGCCACGGAGCATCACGAGGCCATCACGTACAAGCGAGAGGATACGGTCTGCCTCGTCGCCAGGCTCGCCGCGAAACACCACTGGCAGCAAAGAGACTTGCCGTTTGGCGAGAAGTTGGAGGAGCGCCTGCGCGATCCCTTCGCGGTCATGACAGGTATCAAGAAAAGGCTCAACGATGAAAAGGACGACGCCCAAATTCTCCTAAAAAATGCAAAGGCCATTGTCGAAACCCAGCGTCACAACGTACCGTTTGCAGATGCGTTCAAGCCCTTTCGTCTTGAGTTCTATGCGTTCGCAGGCGAACTCGCCAATCGTTCCTGTTCGCTGGAGCTTGGCGACGACGGATTTACCAAGGCAGGTCGACCCAAGGCTGCTGAGGAAGCAAGTGCATACTGGCGGGAGTACCAGAGGAACCTCGACAAGGGAAGCACGCCCAATCCGAATCACTTTCGTCAGATCGTCTTGGCAAAGGCGCAGTCCGGCAAGGCCGGCCTGCGGGAAGCCTATGGACTTCTGCAACAAGGAGGCGTCGTGCCGCCGACGGCGAGGCTCCGCCAAGTGCCTGCGTATCGTCAATTCATCCCTCAATTCGAAAAAGCCTGGTTCGAGCAATGCCGGCGAACGATGCCCAATCCCTATGTGTGGTTTGATTTCGCGCGCATCTGTGCGCAAAACGGCGACCAGGAGACCGCGTTTGCTTGCTTGGATACCGCCGCAACCTGCCGATACCGCAATGGCGCGCTCGCGCTCGTTCATGCCGACCTTGAGCCGCTGCGCCGTGCGAACCAGAAGCGATTCGATGAGATCCTGGAACGAATGCGCCTCGGCCGATGAGGACGCAATTGTCTCTCGCCGCTACCGCCGACTTACCAGAAGCAGGTCGACGGAGACTAGGATGCAACCTAGTCCTCCTCAGTACTGTTGCCTTGTCAGCGCCCTGGTGAGACTTCTGTGCCAAAGCGGGACAACTCGCAAACCCGCAGCCAGCCTACTTGCGCGAGCTCTTAAAAAGTGTTAACATCCTTGTTAGGGGTTAAGGATTAGCCCCTCATTTCACAAGCAAGGAGGACACTATGTCTCGCAAACGCAAACCATCCGATGAAACCCCCAACGAAATTCCCACCGCCACGATCGTGCCGGAATCCGCAGATGGCGAACTGCCCACGCCTGAAGGCCAGGAATTCGACAAGGGCTTTGCCGAGAAAGTCGGGAAAAAGGAGTATCCCAAAACGCCCGACCCCTTCGGCATCGCCAAGGACAATCTTGCCGGTGTCCGACTATTTGAGAGCCGGGAAGACCGACAAGTTGCCATCAAGTTTGGCGAAGGCAAGCCTGAGGACAAGCCGAGCCAGGCGGTCATCGAACTTCTGAAAGAAGCCGGCTATCGCTGGAATCCCACGCACAAGATCTGGACTCACCCAGTGCGCCCGGAATCGGCGCTGGCCACGCGCATTGATGCCGAGAAGTTGTACCAGGAGGTACGCCAGATGATCCGTGAGGAAAGGGGCATCGAAGCCGGGCATGATCAGGGCGTGCCATTCTAATGCCAAGGCATTATCCATGATCGGCCACGATTATCGCCCATCCGGGAGCGTTTCCCGTCGGCAGGGAGAGGATACGGCAAGCCATCAACAGCTTTGCAATCCCTTCCTTCCGGCAGGCGGCGCTCGCAGTCAGCAACCGTAATCTGAAGGTTTCTGACCATGGCACGCAAGCCACCGGATTGGCGCCAGCCCTCACTCTTCTCATCCGACCCAGACCACACGCCTGAGCCTCACGATAACTCAATCCCTCAATCCGAAGGAGAACGTCATGCAGTACAAGACCATGATCTACGAGCTGCTGAAGCAGCGCCCGCTGATTCACGAACAGCTACGGCAGGACCGGAAACTGCTCGCAACGATGGAACACTACGCCAAGGACCTGAAAACCTGCCACCAAGCATGGAAGGAGCTTCTGGTTCCGCTGAGGCCGGGCAGCGCCCCGAGCCAGATCGCGAGCGAGGCACTGGAGATAGCACTCAAGGAGGTGCAGGATCGTTTGCCGGCCGAGTCATCGCAAGACGAGGGCGAGGCGCTATTCCTCGACGCAGCGATGCTGTTCCTCCAGCGACATTCGCCGCACGGGTAAGAGCCCACCGCCAGAAGCTGCTTGATTTCGATTCCCCTCCGCCCCCTGCGGCACCGCCCATGGCCGATACCGACGCCACGGTAATCAACACGGCGGGCCGGGCAAGCGGAGAATCGGTTCCCCCTGAAGGTCTCCCCCAATTCTCCGCTGGCCCGGTCGCTCCGCTCGCTGCGCCCCGGCCTGATGTTGATTCCTCCTCGTGGCGTCCGGCCCCGGAT
>DASRSQ010000087.1:0-10525 GCA_035656475.1 Gemmataceae bacterium
AGAAGAGGTCGAAGAGATCGAAGAGGTCGGGCAGGATTTGCGAGCAGCTGGCTAAAGCGATGTGCACCGGTGGCAGCAGGCTGGCGGATCGTGGCTCGTTCGGTTCGCTTGACACCACCACGGTCCCCGTCTCCGCAATCAGTCGATACGCATTGGTGATGCCCACGTCGGCGGCGAAGAATTCCTCTCGCGTTGGTTGCTGGCCGTCGTTGCTGATGCAGACCTCGAAACCCATGGTGCGCAACTTGTCGGCCAGTCCAAAGCTTTCGACCATGCCGCCCCGGGTGAGCAGAATGCGCTTGGCGGCGTGGCGTTGCAGCACCGCCTGGATTTCGGGCAGCACGGCGGTCGCATCGACATAGTGGCCGGTGCCGCCGGCGTTGGCCAGTTCCTGGCAGAAGCGCTTGACCGGATCGTCGCCGGCGCCTTGATAGCCGACGTTGCCTCGCGCGGGCAAGGGGGCCGCGGAACCAGCGCGGTTCCCCTCGGCGACGGCTTGACGGACACGCTGCAAAAACGCCTCGCGGGAACTCATGACAGCTCCTTCCAGCGATCGCGAAACGAGACGGCGGCCGGGGCGGGGAAATCGCGAATCTGCGTCCAGCCAGCGCCGGGGCCAGGCATCGATCTCAGCCAACCGTTCTGTGCCTTCCGCCGCAAGAGGAGCCGAGCGCCCCATTGCATCCAGCGATACACCCACGGCGAACATAGCGCCATCCTCCACAGCCCATACGCCCAGCGTTCGCCTCGGCTTGGCTTGTGCTGGTGCTGCAATTCCCGAAGGCCGATCAGCATGTGGGGAATATTGATCTTGACCGGGCAAGCGGCCTGACACGCCCCACACAAACTAGACGCATGGGGCAGATGCGGGTTCAGGGGGACACTGTCATAAAGCGGCGTCAGAATGCTGCCAATGGGGCCCGAATACACGCCACCGTAGGCGTGTCCGCCAATGCGGCGATACACCGGACAGGCGTTGAGGCATGCTCCGCAACGAATGCACTGCAAACTCTCGCGGAACGGCGTCGCCAACACCTTCGTCCGTCCGTTGTCGAGCAGCACCAGATGGAACTCGTCCGCCCCATCCGCTTCGCCAACGCGGCGCGTGCCCGTGATGATGGTCGTGTAAACGGAAAGCGTCTGCCCGGTCGCGCCGCGCGCCAGCAGCTTGAGAAAGACCGGCAAATCGATGATGCGCGGGATAACCTTCTCGATTCCCATGATGGCGACATGCACGCGCGGGCAGGTCGTCGTCAGCCGGCCGTTGCCCTCGTTGGTGACGAGCACGACGGTCCCGCTTTCGGCGACGGCGAAGTTGGCCCCGGTGATGCCCAGATCCGCCCGGCGAAACTTCTCGCGCAAGATGCGCCGCCCAGTCATCGCCAGCGCCTTCGGATCGTCCGGCAACTGCTCGCCGACATGCTTCGACAAGACCGTTGCAATGCTCTCGCGTGTGTGATGCACTGCCGGCGCCACAAGGTGCGACGGCCGTTCGTTCGCGAGTTGAATGATGAACTCGCCGAAATCGGTTTCGGTCACCTCGATGCCGGCCTGCTCGAGCGACGGATTGAGATGAATCTCCTCCGTCGTCATCGACTTCGATTTGACCGCATGCTTGCAATTCGCCTGTTGCGCAATCTCGACGACAATTCGCCGCGCGTCCTCGGCGGTCGCCGCGAAATGGACCTTGCCGCCGAGCTTGTGGATGGATGCCTCGAGCTGTTCGATGTAGCGATCGAGGTGCGCGAGCGCATGTTCCTTGATGCGCTTGGCATGATCGCGCAGATCGCTGGAATCGGCAAGGGCGGCGTAGCCGCGGCGGTTGCCCGCCATCAAGGTGTCGGTGAGGCGTGTGAGCGCGATTTGCAGCGTGGGATCCGCGAGCGCCTGGGCCGAGGCGCCGAGGAAGTCGTGATGCTCATGTTGTGCGTAGGTCGTGGACATTGCTGAGGGTTATCGTATCAGCGCCGGCGCCCGCAGGGAATCGCTGCAATGGCCTTCAAGCGAACCTCGCTTACGCGTCGGGTTTGTGCAGCTACGAGCCCGTTGCGTGAGCGAGGGAATCGCGCGAATCACCGCAACAACGTCACCGGTTCGATGTGCCGCAGGCTGCGCAGGGCGTACAGGCCGGACAGCATCGCCATCGACATCGTGATGACGCAGGCGCCGATCAGCAACCAGGGCGGCAGCATCACTTTGGCGCCCACGTAGTCGCCGACATAGGCGATCGCGAAGATCGGCGGAAATGCGACCACGACGCCCGTAACGCCGACCCAGAACGATTGGGACAGCACCATCATCGCCATGCGCCAGCGCGGGATGCCCAGGGCCCGCAGCACCGCGTACTCCTTGAGCGACGCGACCGTGGCCGAGTACAGCGTCTGGCTGGTTACGACGGCGCCGACGAGGAGGCCGAGCGCCGCTGCCAGGCCGAGCGCGATGCCTGCCTTCGTCTTGGTCAGCCAGTGAATCTGGCTGTGTGAGGAAAAGTCCGCCGCGGTAAACGCCGAGATTTTGCGCTGATATATTTTCAAATGCTCGACGACCTTGGGCGCATCCTCCTTGTTGTGGCACTTGGCCAGAATGAACGTGCATTGATCGGCCGGCGGCCGCAGAATGGAACGTGCCGTTTCGACCGAACAAAAAAGATATGGCCCCGCCAGGCTGCGCAGTCCCGACACCGTGCCGACGACACGCACGCGCTTGCCGAGAATCTCTGCGGTATCGCCCACTTTCTTGATGCCGAGCCGACTGAATTCCCCTTCATCGATCACGACCGAGCTTGGCTCCGACAGCAGCGTGCGATGCATCGGCGTCAGTTGCCTCACGGCGCCGATCGAGTCCGGCCCGAGCCGGGTGCCGATCACTAGCACCAGTTCCATGCCGCCGGTAGGTTTCCGCCAGTAGGCGAAGCCTTCCATGTACGGCTCCGTTCGCTCGACCTCGGGCAGAGCGAGATAGGATTGCCAGGCTTCCGGGATCGGAATGCCGAGATCGACGCTGGGCACGTCGGGATGTCCGACCCAGATGTCGGCACGTGATTCGTCAATCGGGATGGAGGTGATGGAGAACAGGCCGAGTAACAGACCGCATTGCAGCGCGATGAGCAGACAGCTGAACGCCACCGCCAGCACAGCGGGGATATAGCGCTGTCGCTCGTACCACAATGTGGAGAGTGCATAGGACACAGGTTCCCTCCTATATATTCGTGCGAGATTCTGCAGCAGACGCCAATTTTTGGATATTCCGTTGTGACACAAGGAGAAGCGAAATTCCGCTACCGCAGGCTTGTGTCACAACGGAATATCCAAAAATTGGCATCTGCTGCAGAATCTCGCACGCTGATTTAGTTTCGTTCGAATTCCGTCAAACGAAAACAGGCGATTCGCGGGCCGCCGGGGCGGACCATGCCGGCAATTCCGCGAGCGAGCCATCGATATAGATATGATGCCAAAGCTGCGTGGCAACGACGCCGACGAGTCCCATCTCGATCATCGTCCGCTGCGTGCCGCCCTGCCGCATGTTTCGAAACGCCTGCCGCCAGTGCTGCACGGCCGCGACGTCGAAGTAACCTGTCTTCTTCAGGGACTCCGGGCTGAGCAGTTGATCGACGAACGTCGGCATCGTGGTCGTGTGGAAGCCGTCGAGTGGCGCCCGGAACATCGCCTTGCGCCGCCAGGCAATCGACTTCGGCACCCAGCGATCCGCGAGATAGCGCAAGATCAGCTTGTCACGCAGCCCTCGCATTTTCCAGTTCGGATGCAACTTGGCCAGGAACGCAAAGACCTCCTCATCAAGAAACGGATAGCGTGTCTCGACGGACGAGTTCATCGCCACGCGGTCGCCTTTCGATGCCAGAAGCAATCCCGGCAACATCACGCGCGCCCCGAGATAGAGCGAGCGATTGAGCGGATGCCATTTCTTGGCCCGCTCGACATTGAGCTTGAGGTCCTCGTACGGCAGATGGTCGCCGAGCTGTTCCCACATGCCGGCGCTGAAGAAGCGCGTCTTGGCGGAGCCGAACAGGCCATAGATGTTGAGCCAGGCGCTATCGCCGCCGATGGCGTTGATGATACGTTGTACCGAATCCCACGCGAACTTCGGCGCTCCGGTGAGGCGCAGGTACGCACGCCTCGCCAGGCCGCCGAGCGGCAAGCCGGGGATGGCATCAAGGACGCCAAGGGCGCGATGGACCTTGTACCACGGATAGCCGGCCAGCCATTCGTCGGCTCCTTCACCGGTCAACGCGACCTTGTAGCCGGTCTGATGCACCTTGCGTGCGAGCATCAACAGGGCCGCACAGGCGGTGTCGATCACCGGATATTCCGCGGCGCGGATCAACTCCGGGTACGACTTCAGCACTTCATCTCGGCCGCAATCGACGACGATTTCCTCGCAACCAATGTGTTCGGCGACGACGTGGGCTTCGCTCTTCTCGTTGAGCGAGGCATCATCTTGCACCGAAATCGTGAACGTCGGGATTGGTCCCTTGCCTTCGCTGCGCCGCTGAGCACAAGCGAGGGCGACGACCAGGCTCGAATCGACGCCGCCGGAGAGGTAGGACACGACCGGCACATCGGCGCGCAGACGCCGCTCGACGGCTTTCTGCATCACCGCTTCGAATTCGTCGATGACCGGCGAATAGGCATTGCTGCCGAAGCGCCGAAAATCGCGCAGCTCCTCCTGGCCGGCATCGGGGAAATCGATCTGCCAGTAGATGCGTTCCTGGATTTGCTCTCTCCCCTCTCCCCCTGGGAGACGGGCCAGGGGTGAGGGCGTCGGCACCAGGTCATTGATCGTCCCGCCCTCACCCCCAACCCCTCTCCCAGAGGGAGAGGGGAGAATGCGCAGATACCGTCCGGGCAGCAGACAGTTGATGCCCGCAAAGCATGTGACCGGTCCCGGCAGCGCGAAGAAGGTGAAGACGTGGTTGATGCCGCGAACATCCGGCTTCGCCGGCACGAGGCCCGACGCCAGCAGCGCCTTGATCTCCGATGCGAACAGCAGCAGGTCTCCCTGCACCGTCCAGAACAGCGGGCAGATGCCGAAGCGATCGCGCGCGAGCAACAGGTGCTGCCGACGTTCGTCCCACAGCGCGACCGCGAACTGGCCGCGCAGCTTTTCGAAGACGCCGTCGCCATGCTCCTCGTACAAGTGCGGCACCAACTCCGTATCGCAGTGGGTGCGGAACTGGTGCCCCTGCGCCTGGAGCTGCGCTTTTACCTCGGGATAGTCGAACAACTCGCCATTGAAGACGACAGAGACCGAGCGATCCTCGTTGCTGATCGGTTGTTTGCCGTCATGGAGTCCGACGATGGAGAGCCGGCGATTGGCCATGGCGAGACCGGGACGGAAGAAGTAACCGTCTTCGTCGGGGCCGCGGTGTATGATCGCGTCGGCCATGCGGCGAACGATCTGCGGGTGGATATCCCGAGGCTCGGTCAGACTGACGATACCCGCAATCCCGCACATGCCGTCGCGCTCCGTTGTCGAAACGGACATTCTATGTAAGGGAACCGCTAGCGGCGTAGGGTGCCTGAAACGTTTCACGCACCCTACACACCAACTGCGGCGCAGCATTGCGCTATTGTCGCCAGGGCACGCCGCGCGGCGGCAGGTCCCCTGGATCATTCGGCAGTCCGATCATGAAGACCTTGATCAGCGCAAGGCCCACGACAAAGCCGCCGATGTGGGCCGCGTAGGCGACGCCGTCGCTTTTTCCGCCAAGCATGCCCAGGCCGCTGATGAGCTGAAAAGCAAACCAGATGCCGACGGCGACATACGCAGGCACCCACGTCAATACACGGAACAGCAGCACCAGCACGCGCCGCGTCGGAAATAGCAACATGTACGCGCCGAGCACGCCCGAGATCGCGCCCGATGCGCCGAGGCTCGGGATCTGCGCCTCCGGACTGCCGGCTCCGCTGATCGCGACCGTTGCAAAGACATGGGCGAGCGACGAGAGGATGCCGCACACCAGATAGAAGGCAAGATAACGCCCGTGGCCGAGGACATTCTCGATGTTGTCGCCGAATATCCAAAGGAACAGCATGTTGCCAAGGATATGGGCGATGCCGCCGTGCATGAACATCGAGGTCAGCAGCGTGATGTACACGGTGATCGGCGTGGCTCTAAGGCCGGGGATGGTCTCGTCCCTGCCCGTCTCGGGATCGCGGAAGTCGCGGTCTTCTGTAACGAGATCCTTGCCCGTGATGATCTCTTCCGGGACGGTGGAGAAGGCATAGGTGAAATCGTCGTTGGTGCCGAGCCCTTGTAGAACCACGAACACGAAGACATTGACAGCAATCAGTCCGTAGTTGACCAACGGCGGGAAGCGTCGATCGGAATTGTCATCCGCTAGCGGCAGAACCATGGCGACTCCTCGATTCAATCGGTCAAAGCCGCGGACAGTTCTTGCACGAGATCGCCGAAGTCGCGCACGCGCTGATCGATCGGCCGATCGCCGGCGAGCTTGCGCACGAGGGCGCTGCCGACGATAACGCCATCGACCGCGTCGCGCAACCGCCGGACGTGTTCGGGCTTCGAGATGCCGAAACCGACGCACAGCGGCAACGACGTCTGCGTGCGCAGCCAGTGCATCTGATCGAGCAGTCCCGCGGGTAGCTCGCTGCGCTCGCCAGTGATGCCGATGACGCTGACGCAGTAGAGAAATCCGGTCGACACCTTCGCGATGCGAGCTGCCCGTTCCGGCGGCGTGGCGGGTGTGACCAGCAGAATCAGCTTGAAGTCGTGCTGAGCCGCGATCTTCGCGAGTTCGTCCGCTTCATCGACCGGCATGTCCGGTACGATCGCGCCGGAAAAGCCCGCTGCCTGGGCATCGGCGACGAACGACGCGAGCCCGCGCCGATGCACGATGCTGTACGACACCATCGCGACCAGCGGAACCGGCTCCCCTCGCCCACCGGGAGAGAGGTTGGGGGTGAGGGCCACGCCGCGCACCGTGTCGAAAACGCGATCGAGCGTGGCGCCGGCATTGAGTGCGCGCGTGTACGACGCCTGGATCTCCTTGCCGTCGGCGACTGGATCGCTGTAGGGAAATCCGATCTCGATCAAGGAGGCGCCGCGCCGCGCGGCTTCGGCGATGACGCGCGCCGTCGTCGCCAGATCCGGATCGCCGGCGGTGATGAACGGCACAAAGGCCTTGCGGCCTTCGTTCTTCAGGCGAGCAAAAGTTTGATCGACAGGGTTCACTTCATTCCTCAATGTCTTCGCCCAGCAGGCGGGCCACCTCGAAACAGTCCTTGTCGCCGCGCCCCGAGAAGCACACGACCACGACATCCTCGTGGCTGCGCTTCGCCGCGACGCGTACCGCCTCGACGATCGCGTGCGACGTCTCGAGCGCAGGCAGGATGCCCTCTAGCTTGCTGCAGAGGCCGAACGCCTTGAGCGCGTCGTCATCGCCCACATGCGTGTAGGTGACGCGCCGGGTGTCCTTCCAGTAGCTGTGCTCCGGGCCGACGCCGGGATAATCGAGGCCGGCCGACACCGAATGCACGTTCGCGGTTTGGCCGTCCTTGTCCTGGAGCACATAGCTCATCGAACCGTGCAACACGCCTGGCTTGCCCTGGCTCAGCGTTGCAGCGTGCTCCCCTTCCTTCGGCCCGCGTCCGCCCGCCTCGACGCCGATCAACTCGACATCGTGATCGCCGACGAATGGATAGAACATACCCGCGGAATTCGAGCCGCCGCCAACGCAGGCGATGACGACATCGGGCAGACGGCCGATCTGCTCGAGGCATTGTTGCTTCGTCTCGCTGCCGATGACCGATTGAAAGTCCCGCACCATCATCGGAAACGGATGCGGCCCGACGACGCTGCCGATGATGTAGTGCGTGCTGGTGACGGTCTCCATCCAGTTGCGCATCGCCTCGTTGACAGCGTCGCGCAACGTTCGGCTGCCGCTCTCGACCGATTCGACCTCGGCCCCCATCGCGCGCATCTTGAAGACGTTGAGTTTCTGCCGACGCACGTCCTCGGCGCCCATGTAGACCTTGCACTCGAAACCGAACAGCGCTGCCGCCGTCGCGGTGGCGACGCCGTGCTGGCCGGCGCCGGTCTCGGCGATGATGCGTTTCTTGCCCATGCGCTGCGTGAGGAGCGCCTGGCCGATGCAGTTGTTGATCTTGTGCGCGCCGGTGTGATTGAGATCTTCGCGCTTGAGATAGATCCGCGCTCCGCCGGCGTATTGCGTCAGCCGCTCCGCGAAGAAGAGCTGCGACGGCCGGCCGACGTAATGCTTGAGGTAGTAGACGAGCCGCTTCTGGAACTCGGGATCGGCACGCGCGGCGTCATAATGTTCGGAGAGCTGTCGCAGCCCATGGATCAGCGTCTCGGGAACATAGCGGCCGCCGTAGGGGCCGAAGCGGCCATGTTGATCGGGAACAGTCGTATTTGCATTCATAATATTTAGTTTAGCCGCAACGCCGGGGGCGTGGGCTGTGGGCGTCGCACATTCAAGCCGTGGCAATCCTGGGACACCACCGAAACAGACTCATTGCTCCGTTACGTGCGAAGCATAGGCTTGCCAGTGGGTCTTCTCAATTTCTTCCCAAGCAGCAACTTCGGCATCGAATTCTTCATTTAGTGTCAGGAACCGAGCAGTTAAGTCGCCAACTCTCAGAGGATCATTCCATCCGGACTCACATTCCTCGCAATGTAGGTAGAGTTTTCCAGAAGACAAGTTCTTCATAATCATCAGGCGGCCTTGATAATTGCAGTTGGGGCAGGTTGTATACCAGTAATGCTTCATAACTGCCCAATCGAGTCGGATAAGCAGAAATAAGCCTGTTGGTTCCCGGGACTCTTCTCCGCCCCGATGGCCCACGACTCTACCTACAGCCAGCAATCGCGAACATCATGGGCGTGTCATCCGTATCAAACGGCAATCGCGTTGAACATTCGGCTCCCCTCTCCCTGGGGGAGAGGGGAGAAATTCCCGTCACTTCGATGGCCCGCTGCCGACGTACTTGTCCAGCCATCCAAAAAACTCGCGGTGCCAGAGGCGCGCGTTCTGCGGCTTCATGACCCAGTGATTCTCGTCCGGGAAGTAGACGAACCGCGTCGGCACGCCCTTGATGCGCAGCGTGTTAAAATACTCCATTCCTTGAGTGACCGGCACGCGGAAATCCTTCTCGCCGTGCATCACCAGCGTCGGCGTCTTGAAGTTGGCGGCGAACTTCTGCGGGTTCTGCTTGTCGATCTTCGATTGATCGCCGAACGGCAATGCGCCGAGCGGCCGTTCGCGCGCCCGCACGAAGTCCGACGCCATCATCGAATGCCAGTTGTAGACGCCGGCGTGGCAGATCAGCGCCTTGTAGCGGTCGGTGTGGCCATTGATCCACGCCATCATGTAGCCGCCGTAGCTCGCTCCCGCCGCGGTCGTGCGCGTCTTGTCGATGTACGGCAACGCTTCCATGTAATCGGTCGCCTTCATGACATCGAGGAACGGCTTCGTCGCCATGTCGCCGGTGATGGAGTCGGTGAACTTCTGCCCGAACCCGGACGAGCCATGAAAATTCGGAATGGCCACGACGTAGCCCTTCGACGCGAACAGATGCGCGTTCCAGCGATAATGGAAGTCGGTGGTGATCGCATTATGCGGGCCGCCGTGAATCATCATCAGGCACGGCCATGTCTTCTTCGCGTCGAATTTTGGGGGATAGATGATCCACATTTGCACATCGGCGTCATCGGCGCCTTTGTAGGTGATGTTATCAACCTTGCCGAGATCCCACTGGGAGCGGAGGGCGTCGTTGAAGTGTTCGATGGGAAACGTCCCTTTCGTCATCGCCCAGAGCGAATTAGGGGCATCAAAGGACGAACGCAAGAATGCAAGCTGACGGCCTTCCCTGGTCGAGGCGGGAGACGAATCGCTGTGCCCATCGGTTAACTTGAGAAAGTTGGCGCCACGAATATCGAAGGTGAAGATTCGGCGATATCCTTTATCTTCCGCGTCGAAAAAAAGTCGATCATGAGTCACGGTGCAGGGGACAGAATGCAACGAGCCACACGACCGGTCGAATGTGGGCGTGACTTCTTGATGATTAGACGTATCGCGGTCATATGCCATGATACGTGCTCGATCTGCGTAGAAGAATTTTGTCGTTTGCCGCAAATAAGCGATGGTTTTGCCGTTGCGGGCGTAGACAGGGCCGAAATCGTTGGCCGGATTGTCGCTCGTGATGTTCTTCGGCTCCGATTTTCCCGTGGTCGGCATCACGTAGAGGTCGCTGTTGAAGTCCATGCCGAGCTCCCTCGCGGACTCGGACGTGAAGCAGATTTCCTTGCCGTCGGGGGACACATCGTAGTCGGTCGCCGAGCCGCCGCTGGCGGGGAGGGTGCGTTTCGTGTGGGCGAACAGGTTGCGGTGTTTGCCGGTGTCGGCGGCGACGGCGAAGACGACCGGGCGTTTGCCGTCGGCGATCCAGTGGTCCCAGACGCGGTAGAGCGCGTCGTCGATGACGTACGCCTGCACCTTGTCGTCCTTCTTCGCCTTCTCCTTATT
>DASRSQ010000088.1:0-1702 GCA_035656475.1 Gemmataceae bacterium
GGCCCAGATGCGCGAAGATCGGGAGATAGGAAGCCCGCACTGGCGCCTTCGATCCGGTAGGCTCGCCGAACGCGATGGAAAGCATACGCAGAAGCAGCGCACCGAAAGCGATCATCAGGCCGAATGCCGCGAGGGCCGCCAGAGCGGGCGCGCGCGCGAAGGCCGATGTGATGACCAGGAACTCGCTCATGAAGACGCCGAAAGGCGGCAGTCCCGCGATCGCGACGACGCCGGCGACGAGCGTCCATCCGAGGAGAGGGTGGCTGCTCGTCAGCCCGCGGATGTCGGCGATCTTCTGGGTCCCCTTCGCCTGGGCGACATGGCCCACCGAGAAGAAAATGGCTGACTTGGTCAGGCTGTGCATCGTCATCTGCAGGAGGCCGGCGAAATTGCCGAGCGGGCCGCCCATGCCGAAGGCGAAGACGATGATGCCCATGTGCTCGATCGACGAGTAGGCGAACATGCGCTTGATGTCGCGGCGCCGGTAGAGCATGAAGGCCGCGAAGATGAGAGACCCCAGACCGAGCGTGATCATCAGCGGCCCGACGGGAATCGTTTCAGGATTCGCCGCGACGATCATTTTGAACCGTAGCAGCGCGTAAAGCGCGACATTCAACAGCAGGCCCGAGAGCACGGCAGAGACCGGGGTGGGCCCTTCGGCATGGGCGTCCGGCAGCCAGGCATGCATCGGAGCGAGGCCGACCTTGGTGCCGTAGCCAAGTAGAAGAAACACGAAGGCGATATTCAACAGCGCAGGATCGAGCGTCGCCGCATGCCCGAGCAGGTTGGTCCAAGCCATCGCGCCCATGCCCTCGCCGATGGCCGACACGGCAGCAAGATAGACAAGGATCGTCCCGAACAGCGCGAGCGCTATGCCGACGCTGCCCAGGATGAAGTATTTCCATGCCGCTTCCAGCGCCTCGTGTGTCCGGTAGATGCCGACCATCATGATGGTCGAGAGCGTGGCCAGTTCGATCGCAACCCACATCAGGCCGACATTGTTGGCCGTCAGGGCGAGATCCATACCGAACATCATCAGCTGGAACATCGCATGGTAGAAGCGCAGGTAGCCCGGCGTAAGACGGCCCGTCTCCAGCTCGTGTCCGATATAGCTGGCGCTGAAGATGCTCGTCGTGAAGCCTACGAAAGCGTTCAGGGCGATGAAGACCACGTTGAGGTCGTCGGCGAGCAGGAGGTCGTTGACCGGCGGTCGGGTGCGGAAAAGAAGCAGCGCGAAAAGCAGCGTGGCGAAGCTGGCAAGGATGTTCAGCCGCGCCGACCAGCGATAGTTCCGCACAAGCGCAAGAACGGCGGCCCCGAGCAGCGACGTCAGGAGCAGGGCGATGATGGGGTCGAACGCCGACGTCATTGCCGCTCTCCGCGAAAACGGTCCAGCGCGTGAAGATCGACGGTGTCGAAGCGCTCCCGGATGCGGAACAGGAAGATGCCGACAACGATGAACGCGATCAGGATGGAAAACGCGACGCTGATCTCGACGACAAGCGGCATGCCGCGCGCGCCGGTGCCGGCGAGGATCAGGCCGTTCTCGATCGACATGAAGCCGATGACCTGGCTGACGGCATTGCGCCGGGTGACCATTATCAGAAGTCCGAGCAGGACGACCGAGAGCGCGAGCGCGACATCCTCCCGAACCAGAACGCTGGCGCCGGCTGTTACCCGCAGCATCAAATCCATGGAAAGC
>DASRSQ010000089.1:0-6148 GCA_035656475.1 Gemmataceae bacterium
CTTTGGCCTGGGCTGACAGAACCGGCCCTTCAGGCCGGAAAACCTTCTGGTTGATCCGCGTGCAAAACACCACATCTTACCGGCTCCCAAATCGAAAGATCGCCGGCGCGACCAGCTCGTCGCGGTCGGGCGTCAGCTCGACCTTTGCCGCCGCGCGCTTGAACGCGTCGATGTCGGTCAGCACGACATTCAAATCGGTCAGCCCTGGCGGCAGATCGTAGAAGTACGCGGTCGCCTTGCCGGCGCCGAGGAAGAAGCGGTGCTCCGTTCCCGCGTTCGGGTAATCGTTCAGGCTGACGAAGATCGGCTTGCGGGACGCGTAACGCATGCGGATCACGACGCATTCCTTCTCCACGTCGTCCGGACCGATCGTCCGCCGTTCGCGCCGCACGCTTTCGATCGGATCGTCGGCGTTTTCCGGTTCGAACGGGATGCGGATCTTGCGGCGCACGTTGAGCTTGTCCATGCCGACGAACAGTGGCCGCGATTCGGGCCAGAACCATGCGCTCAATTTCGGCTGCAAACCCTGCGGCCAGGGCATCAGCAGGCGATAGGCGGGAGCGGCCATCGACCAGTCCTTTTCCCATTCCAGCGTCTCCGTGGGACGCGTGCCCTTGACCGGATCGAGTTCCAGCCAGACGAAGCCGGGATGGCGTTGGCGAATGTCGTTGTCCAGCTCGGTCTTTTCGAAGATGACAGTTTCACGCATTTTCCCCTCGGCCGCCTTGATCGGCATGTGGAAATCGAGCAACGTCGTCAGCCAGCCGTCGCGGGCTTCGCTGGGATATTGTCCCTTGATCTCGCGCTGCTCGCCGAGGATGCCGCGCTCGAGGAGAAAATCACGTTCGTTCTTGCGCTTGAGCAGGGCGAAGAGGTTGTCGCCTCCCGGGAGGTGCAGGTCAAAGATCGGCTTGGACACGTGCAGGATGTTGACCTTGTAATCGTCGGGCGAGACAGGCGGATCGCGCACGAGCGTGTCGTCGCTGAAGTAGTTGACCGGGCGGCCGTTCTCGAAGCCGCGGACGGCCTTGCCGTTGACCTTGAGCTGGACATGCGGACGGATGATATTTTCGATAACGGACCCGAGCTTGCGGCCGTCTTCCTCCGCGAAGAAGCCGCTCTTCGCGGTGAACTCCTTGACATGCTCGAACTGCCTCTTGGCCTCGGCGTATTCGCCTTTCTCGTTCTTCTCGATGAAGCAGACCACGACGACATCGGTATCGGGATGACGTTCGTTGGCGCGGCGGAGGGCATTGACGACCGCGCTGGTGTTGCCGTCGGGATTCTTTTTGGTTTCGTCGAAGGAGTAGTTGTCCATGCCGTCGCTCAGCACGAGGACGAGCTTGGGCCCGCGAAAATCGACGGGGAAGCCCTTGTCCATGGCGCGAATGATCCCCTTGGCAATCGGCGAATCGAACTCGCGCGGCAAGAGGCGAATCTTGGTCAGCCAAAAATCGAGCGAGCCCTGCTCCCATCGCGACGGCCGGCGCAGCTCGACGGCCCCGGTCACGTTGTCGGCGCCGAGCGTCGTGATACTGAGTTGCGTTCCCTCGGGCAGCTTTTCGAGCACCTGCTTGAGCGCCTGATAGGCGAAGTCGAAGCGCGACAATTCTCCCGCCTTGGCAGGCCGGTCTTCTTCCTTCGGGTTCTGCTTCGGATAGACGTACTTCATGCTCGCGGAGTTGTCGAGCACGATGCTGATGGCGCCATAGTCGAGCGCCTTGTCCATGCGGACCGCGAAACGCACCTTGTCGGGCGCGGGAAATTGCCGCACGATCACGTCGGGCGGCGGGCTGTGCAGGACCAGCTTCTCGACCTTGTGCTGGCCGCGATAGACCGTGTGGAAGGCGACGGTGGCGTCGTTGCTCTCGACGAAGTCGTACTTCTTCATCTCGAACGACACGTTTGCGGGCTTCGGCGCCGGCCAGGGCGTGATCGCCTCGCGCGGCCGGGGTTGCCACACATCCTTCTTGACACTGCCCTTCAGTACCTCCAGCCAGGCCATCGGCGTTCCTTCAGGAACCGCGCGGTCGGCCTTCACGTGCCAGTTCAGCGTCCGCGTCAGCTCCGTCGTCCAGTACGCGTTCGGCGTCTCGGCAAAGGTCAGGCCCGCCAGCGGCACATCGATCTTGGCCTTGTCCTTGACGAGCGCCGCAGCCGCAGTCAGGTACGCCTGGGCGACCGGACGATAATACGTCGGATCCTCGTCCCCCTTCGGCTCCGGCTCGAACCAGTGATCGCGCAACGTGCGATCCGCCAGCCAGCCCAGCAAACCCGCGGTGCGCACGCGCCGCAGCCGATCGACCGGGTTGACGCGACGCGCCTGCTTGTCGCGAATCGGATCGGCGAGTGCGCCGGGAATCGTCCGGCATTGCTCGACCGCCGGCGCGAGCGCCTTCTCGTCCTCGGTCGTTGCCGCCTGTTTGATCTCACCCGGCATCTTCAGGTAAAAATCGCGCACGCGATCATCGACGTCCGCATCGGGACTCGGGATCGGACCCTTGAACGGCTTCAGCGTGGCGTGCAGCATCGTGCGCTGGCGCTCGAGCCGATTCGTGTCGGTCTCGTCCGGTTGCTGATCCGGCGGCGGTTTTGAATTCAGCTCGGCCGACAAATCGCGCAGCTTGGTCAGGAGCGTGAGGCGCAGCTTGACATCGCCGACCTTGTCCAGCGGCGGCACGCTGACTGCAGAGTTCATCGCGTGCCAGTTCATCTGCAACTTCCCTTCCTGCGTCGCCAGGGTGGTGCAGATGAGCTGATAGTCGGTGCGCAGCTCCTTCAAATCCTTGGCGATGCGAGCCGTGTCCGGGACCGGCGCATCGGCCTGGGCGAGATTCTTGTTCAGCTCGGTCAAACGGTCGCCGAGCGATTCGGTCGTCAGCCGGCGCGCCTCAAGGTTTGCGCGCGTCGGATTGTCCTTGCCAGGCAATGCGGCCAGCGCGAAGGCGAAATACGGCAACTCGGCGGCCGCCTCGTCGCGCAGGGCAAGCGCGAGGCGAAGCTGCTGCGCATCGCGACGCACGTCCTTGTACGCGCTCTCGGCTTCGCCAAGCCGATCGCGGGCCAGATCGAGATGCGCCTTGGTGGCGCCGAACAATGCGTCTTCTCCTTCCTGGCGAAACGCGTCTGCTTTCTCCAGGTCCTTGCGAATGCGCTGGTAGATCGACTCCGCGTACAATTCGCCCGCATCGTCGCTCGCCGGCACACACAGCGCGACCTCCTCGGCCAGCATGCGTACGCGCAGCGCCTGGCGGACGGTGTCCTCCTTTGCATCAAGCTTGACGAGCCCTGGATCGAGCAGGCCGAGCATTTTGACCAGATGAACCTCGGCCGAACGTTGCGGCGCGACGAGGTCGGTGGTGAGTTGAACAAGTTGATCGCGCGTCGTGGTGCGGTTGAAGTCGGGATCGCCGATTGCTTCGGTCAAGGCAGCCTTGCTGATTTGCAACTGCCAGTACTGCCGATCCTCGCGCGACTTGCCGGCGAATTTCTCGAGCAGCTTGTTTTTCTCCGCGTCGTTGCCCCGCTTGAGCTGGAACCAGTAATCGTCGAGCGTATTCTTGCCGATCGCTTCCTTGGGCCGGAAGCCGAGCACGCGGGCGACGGGAAACGCGTTGCCAACGCAGCCAAACGCCTCGGGGAGGGCCTTCGCCGCCTCGATGTCGGCCGCGAGGCTATCGAGATTCTTCTTCAAATCGGCGGCCTTGCCAGTCGGATCGCTGACGCGCTGCAGCAGCTCGTAGCGAAGCAGCGTGTCCTGATAGAGGCGCCAGAGTTGCGGGCTGTGCACGTACGGGGCCTGATCTTGCTTGAGCCGTTTCCACGTCCCCCATTCGCGCGTCAACGCTTGCACTTCGCCGGCGGCAAGCGGCCGGGCCTTGGCCGCCGGCTTCTCGTAAGACTTGACGACGCGCACCAGCTCGACGCGCTGGGCCGGCTGATCGCCGAGGATGATCGGCGTCTGCCGGCGAGCGCGATTGACCTTCGCCCAGGTGTCGACGTTCTTGTTGACGAACTCGAACAGCTCGGACACGCTGACCCGCTCGAACTCCTTCTTGGCCGCGCCTTTGAGTCCCTGGGCCACGAAGTGAGCGAACGCCGTCGTCTGCTCGTCGTCCGATTCCCACGAACGCTGGCCGGGAGCCGCCGAGCAGATGATGGTCACGTTGCCCAGAGCGCTGATGTCCTTCTCGTAACTTTTGATTCGCTCTGCAAAATCGTTTTGCAACATGCCGATCGGCCAATGGCTCTGAGCATGGACCACGTCAAGCAGCACCACGACCGTCTTGTTCTGGTCGACGTCTTTCAGACTCTTCAGCACGTCCTTGAATGGGATGCGCGACTGGGTGAAGCCGTCGCTCGATTGCATATCGGGGACGTTGCGTAGCAGATATGCTTCCTTGTCGTCGGCGTAGCCGTGCATCGAGAAGTAGAGGACGACGTTTTCCTTTTCGGCCCCCTTGTTGATTTCCTTGATGATCTTGCTCCAGGTTTCGTCCCAGGCCTGATCCTTCATCTCATACGGGGCAGCGATGCGACGCATCGTATGTGGCTGTTCGAGGATGGAGCTGAACAGCGAGCGCACCTTGTCGCCGAGGTCTTCGGGCTCGGAGATATCGTTGTCGCTGAAGAGCTGCAGGCCGCCGTTCCAGCCGTGCACGTTGGTGGGGAGGAAGAGATTCTGTTCGTAGCCCGAGCCGATGAGGACCAGGCAAGCGGGGCGTTGCGAGCGCAAGAGTGCGATGACGACGCCGATGCCGATGGCCAGGCCGACGAGCGTGAAGAGGGCGACGGCGCGTTTGATGGCGCGGCGCGACATTTTGGCCGGCGCTTCGCCGGCATTATCGCCGGACTGCCAGGGGCGTGCTCCGCCGCCGCCCGCGTCGGTACTTCGCCAATCGGGGCCCTTCGCCATGGGAGATCCTGCGTGTCGGAGAGGGAATTGACAATTAGCAATTTACCATTGGAAATGCGCTGCGGCTTTCTTGCTTGGTTACAAGGCAACATCGTCATTGTCCGCTCGGCGGTTTAGCGCACGGCACGTCCCGCGATGGCGCGAATTCGTTGCGGGCGATCTTCCGCGCTAAACCGCCGAGCGGACAATGACGGCGCCTGTCTGCGAAATACGTCCATCGCAGCGCGTTTCCAATTAATTGTAAATTCCCTCGTTGGAATCGAGCAACTATCAACAATTGAGAATTATATCACGGCTCGCACGAGCGCCCATCTTCGCCGACGCGCACGACGCGAATCGTCGGCGTCCCTTCGCCTCCCTCGATCGGATGATTCGCCAGCACGACGACCAGGGCGCCGCAGCGGAGAACGCCGGTCTGGGACGCGGCTCGCACCGCTGCCTGCAGGCGATCGTCGCCGGTCTCGACCGGGAACGGGATCACCGCGCCGGCGACGCCCCAGACGACCGCGAGCTGGCGAATGATCTCCGGCTGCTTGGCGACCGCAATGATCGCAGGCCGCGGCCGATGCCGCGCGACCAGCTTCGCGGTGCGGCCGGTGACGGTCGGCGTGATGATCGCCTCGGCGCCGACTTCCTCCGCCAGCTCGCACAGGCCGTGCGTGATGTGATCCGTCAGCTCCCCACGCGGGACTGCAACGTGGCGCGGGCCGCATTCTTGCTGATGCGTTTCCGCCTCCATGACGATGCGGTTCATGCACGTCAGCGCCTCGACCGGCCAATCGCCGACGGCCGTCTCGCCCGACAGCATCACCGCATCGGTGCCATCGTAGACCGCGTTGGCGACGTCGCTGACCTCGGCACGCGTGGGCCGCGGGTTGGTACGCATCGAATCGAGCATGTCGGTGGCAGTGATGACCGGCTTGCCCGCAATGCGGGCCTGCTGGATGAGCTGCTTCTGCACGTGCGGCACTTTTTCGAGGGCGATCTCGACGCCCAGATCGCCGCGGGCGACCATGATGCCGTCGAAGGCGTCGATGATCTCCTGCGATTTCTTGACCGCCTCGGGCCGCTCCATTTTCGCCAGGATCGGCACCTCGGCATCATGGCCGCGGATGATGGCGCGCAGCTCGTGGGCGGCCGACGCGTCACGCACGAAGGATAATCCCAGCCAGTCGACGCCGGCTTCCAGGGCGATGGCGACCGCTTCGCGATCGCGCTTGGTCACCGCCGGGA
>DASRSQ010000090.1:0-4013 GCA_035656475.1 Gemmataceae bacterium
GATCATTGTGCCGCATGCCAGGCGACGCTCGAAGGAATGACCGCGCCGAACACACACACCTCGTCGTCGATGGTATTGCAACGCAGCGCGGCCGCGCCGCCGGAAAAATCGTCGACTCAGGCCAGTTTTCTGTCACATCTCAAGCAACGCCGGCCCACGCGTGCCAGGCAAGCTGGGGCGGAAAACGTCGGCGACACACGCAGGTTTCCGGTGGTCGCCAACTACGAGATCCTTGCCGAGATCGGCCGCGGCGGCATGGGCGTGGTCTACAAGGCTCGGCACGTCGGGCTCGATCGGCTCGTCGCGCTGAAGATGATCCTCGCGGGTCCGCATGCGGGGCCCAGGGAGCAACTGCGTTTTCGCCAGGAGGCGGAGGCGGTCGCTCGGTTGCGCCATGCGAACGTCGTGCAGATCTATGACATCGGCGAATCGGATGGCTGCTCCTATCTCGCGCTGGAATTCGTCGAGGGGGTCAGCCTCGCGCAGCTCCTGCGCGGCACGCCGCAACCGATCCTGCCGGCGGCCCGACTTATCGAAATCCTGGCCACCGCGATGCACTACGCGCATCAGCAAGGCATCGTCCATCGCGATCTGAAGCCGGCCAACATTCTGCTCGAAGGACAATCGGTAAGGCGCTTCGACGACGAAGGATTCCCCTGCCTCGTGCCTCGACCCAACGCGCCGTTACCCAATCCCAAGATTACCGACTTCGGACTGGCCAAGCGCCTCGACAGCGAATCCGCTCTCGTGCAGAGCGGCGAATTCGTCGGCACCCCCAGTTACATGGCGCCTGAGCAGGCCAAGGGAAGCGGCCAGCCGGTCGGTCCCGCCGGCGACGTCTATGCGCTGGGCGCCATCCTCTACGAATTGCTGACCGGCCGACCGCCGTTTCGCGGCCCGACTTCCGTCGATACCGTCCTACAGGTGTTGCACGAGGATCCGGTGCGGCCCGGTTCGTTCCGCAGCGACTTGCCGCGCGACCTCGAGACGATCTGCCTCAAGTGTCTCGCAAAGGACCCCGCGCGCCGCTACGCCACC
Organism: Gemmataceae bacterium; assembly: GCA_035656475.1. Classification (GTDB taxonomy): domain Bacteria; phylum Planctomycetota; class Planctomycetia; order Gemmatales; family Gemmataceae; genus SIAQ01. The sequence goes on from DASRSQ010000090.1 coordinate 1,039, forward strand.
GCCGAGGAATTGGCCGACGATCTCGTGCTGTTCCGCAAAGGGCAACCCATCAAAGCTCGCCCGGTCGGCGTGTTCGAGCACGTCTGGAAATGGGCGAAGCGTCGGCCTGTGTCGGCAGCGGCCGTCATCGCCATCTCGCTGACGGCGATTCTTGGCTATTCCGTGATCACCTGGCTCTGGCATGACGCCCGCACTGCCCGCGACGACATGGAGGTTCAGCGCGAAAAAGCCGAGGAGGCTCGCCACAACGAGGCGGAACATCGCAAACACGCCCGACACGCCCTTTACTTCAGCAGGGTTGCCCAAAGCCAACTGCAATGGCGGCTCAACGATTTCCACGGCGCCGAGCAGAGCCTGGCCAAATGCGTGCCCAGTGACGGCGATGTCGACGATCGCGGCTGGGAATGGCACTACCTGCAAGGGCTCTTTCACAATGACCTGTTCACCTTGCCCCATGGCCACGGCGGCGCAAGCGGCAGCATCGTTTACAACAAGTCGGGCACGCACATCGCCACCGTCGTCAGCGGACCGCCCGCCGGCGAGACGCCCGAACCCAGCGAACTTCGCCTCTGGGACGCACGCACCGGCGGCCTGGTCAAGACCTGGACCGGACCAGGCTCGCTCCATCGCCTGGCTTTCCATCCATTCGACAACGTACTCGCTCTCGCTTCGATGGACGGCACGGTCATGATCTGGAACGCCGATAGCGGCTCGGAAGTCTTGCGCCGCCAGATGCACAACGATCGCATCTGGTCGATCACGTTCAGTCCCGATGGCAAATCGATCGCCTCCGCCGATGCCACCGGCGTCCTCAAGATCTGGAACGCTGCCGACGGCAAGATCCTTCAGGACATCCCGGCACACAAAGACGTTGTCCATGGCGTCGCCTTTCACCCGACTAAACCGATGGTTGCCACCGCGAGCGCCGACGGCGCCGTGAAACTCTGGGACACCATCACCGGTCAGGAAATCCGCACACTGCGCGGCCACAAGCTCGGCGTCGTCTGCATCGCCTTCAGCCCCGATGGCCAGTCCATCGTCAGCGCCAGCAGCAACGGCAACCACAAAATCTGGGACCTCGAATCGGGCAAGGTCACGCAAAGCCTCACCAGCGACACCGGCGGCGTCCTCCACGTCGTCTACAGTCCCGACGGCCGATATCTGGCCAAAGCCGGCAAGGACGGCTCGGTCCGCATCTGGCACCTCGCCACCGGCGTCGAACGCATGGCCTTCCGCGGCCACACTGGCCCCGTCGAATGCGTTCACTTCAGCCCCGACTGCCAGCGCGTTGCGTCCATCAGCCCCGGCGACGGCCTCGCCAAGGTTTGGGATCTCACCCGCCATCCCGAACATGCCACCTTCGCTCGCACCGACAAAGACATCGAGGCCATCGCTTTCGTGTCCGAGGGGAAGAACCTGATCTCGATCACGTCGGAGGGAAAACTGCAGTCGTGGGACGCTGCAACGGGCATGCTGCAGACCGAACGCTTGATGCCGATTCACAAATCGATTCTGAGTCCAGCCGTGCCTGTCGCGTTTTCCACCTATGGCAAATTCCTGGCCGCACGCAGTGAAAAGGACGCGCGCGTCGTGAAGCGATGGTACACGTCCAGCGGCGCGGAGGCGGCGACCTTTCAGGGGCACGCCCTGCCCGTCTGCTGTGTGCGCTTCAGCCCCAACGGCGCATATCTCGCCACAGCGGCATGCAATCCGGACGCCGCCGATGCCCCGAATGAGATCATGATCTGGGACGCCGGCACGGGCAATCGTCTCGCAAGCATCGCCGGTGCGGGGCGGATTTTCAGCCTGGTGTTCGGCCCGAACAATCAAACCGTCGCCTGGGGCGGCCAAAAGGGACAGGTCACGCTTTGCAACTGGAAGGAAGCCAAGCATACCGTCACGATCACCGCCCATCAGAGCGATGTCACGGCTCTTGCCTTCAGCCCGGATCGAAAGTGGTTCGCGTCAGCCGGGATGGAAGATCGACAGGTCAAAATCTGGAGCGCCCGCACCTTGTCCGCGGAGGACGCCAAAGCGGTTCATGTCCTGGCGGCGCCGGCCCACACCTGCGATCTGGCGTTCAGCCCCAATAGCCGACGTCTCGCCACCAACAGCCGGGATGGCATTCGTATGTGGGACGTCGAGACCGGCTACGAGGCGCTGTTCCTGCGCGGCGCCGCCCAGCGTTTCTGGGACCCGCCCTTCAATCCACGGCTCGTCTTCAGTCTCGACGGAACCATGCTCGCCGGCACCAACTGGGACGAATCGATCAGCCTCTGGGAAGCGCCGCCGCTCGACACCGACGACCAGTTCGCCAAGCTGCAGGAAAAACGCCGCCGCTTCGCCGAGGAGCGTTCCAATCTCTGGCACCTGCAGGAAGCGGAGCTTTGCCTGGTTTACCGCAACATGACTGCGGCCCGATTTCACCTGGGCTTCCTGGCAGCCGATTTTGACTCCGAGCCGCTGCAAGTCCGCAAATCCATTTTACAGCAGAAGTTGAGCAATATCGAAGCTCAACAATCTCGATAGAACTTGGTTTTTCCTCTTGCCTGGCTCCAAGTCGCCCGATACTTTTCACTATCATGATAAACTTAATAACCATTCAGTGCTGCTGTAGCATCCCCAGATGAGGGGAACATCACCGGTTCATGGAGAGCGGCCGGACACACAACCACATCTGGGGCAAATTGCAGTCAGTTCCGCATGCCAATGCGGCAACCGTCAACAACATCCAGATCCATCACCATCATCATTTGAGGTCCGACCCATGGTCGCAATCAACTACCCGCCGCCTGATGCACACGAGGAGCGCATTGCTCGACTCACGCAAGCGGCATATCATGCCGTCCTGGAACGAGGTTATCGCGGTTCTTTCCTGGATCTTGAGTTGTCGCTGTGGAACGCGCTGCGCGACGCTGTCGAACAGCAACCGGAACCGGATATCGTTCGCATTCCGCAGTGATTGCAATTCGCTG
>DASRSQ010000091.1:0-7128 GCA_035656475.1 Gemmataceae bacterium
CCGGTCAACACGCTCTTCTTCGGCGGCGGCACGCCGACGTATCTGCCGCATCGGCCGCTCGAACGCTTGCTGACTATGACGCGCCGATGGCTGCCGCTGGATCCAGGCGGGGAATTCTCGGTCGAAGGGAATCCGAGCGGGCTCGACACGGACAAGATCGCGCTGCTGCACGCCTTCGGCGTCGGTCGCCTCAGCCTCGGCGCCCAATCCTTTCAGCCGCGGCTTCTCGAGGTCCTCGAACGCGATCATCGGCCGATCGATGTGCCACGCGTCGTGGAGATGGTGCGGGCGCGCATCGAGAACCTTTCGCTTGACCTCATCTTCGGCGTTCCCGAGCAAACGCCAGCGCAATGGCGCGATGACATGCAGCAAGCCCTGGCGCTCGAACCGACGCACATCGCGACCTATGGCCTGACGTACGAGAAGGGAACACGGCTCTGGAAGCAGCGTGAGCGCGGGCAGGTGACGGCGCTCGATGAGGACACCGAGCACGACTTCTACGTGGCCGCGATGGACACGCTCGAAGCGGCCGGCTTTGTGCATTATGAGATTTCGAACTTCGCGCGGCCCGGCTTCGAGTGTCGGCACAATCAGGTGTACTGGGCCAATCACGCGTATCTAGGATTCGGCGTCGGCGCGGCGCGATACGTCAACGGCGTGCGCGAACTGAACACGCGCGACACGCGCACCTACATCAATCGCCTGCTTGCAGGCCAATCGCCAACGTTTCAGTCCGAATGCCTGCCGCCGCGAGAGCGCGCCATCGAAACGATTGCCGTGCAACTGCGCCGCGCGCCCGGCATTGATCGTCGCGACTTCCAGATGCAAACCGGCTTCGCGCTGGATGCCCTCGTTGCGCCGAAGATGTGCGAACTCGCCGCGCAGGGATTGCTGTGTGACGATGGCCCGTCGGTACGCCTCACGAAGCGAGGCAAATGCCTGGCGGATGCAGTCGTGGAATCGGTCATGCGCTTCGTGCAACACTGATTGCTCTCTTGCAGGTCGTCAGATATGCAATGCGCATCGGAACGTCGAAGGTGTTAAGTAAAACGAGCCGCGATGGTCGGGGATCGATCGCTGATGGTCGCGGCTCGTTCCGTTTTTTGTCTCGTCACGAAGCGTGACCGTTGCCGAGCAACGCGCCGGTGATGAGGTTCTTGAATGTCGTCTTGTTGATCTGGTACGTCCCGAGCTTGGCGGACAGGCTGCGGCGCGAGATGCCGCACAGGCGGGCGCACTGGCTGACGTTGCCACGCGTCTGCTCCAGTGCCTTGCGTATGTATTCCGCCTCCACGTCAGCCTGGACCTTGCGCAAGAGCTTCGGCAACGGGGTCTGCAGATCGACCGTCAGCGAATGATGCGGCGCGACCGGCTGAAGCAGATCGGGCGGGAAATGCTGCGCCAGGATCGAGCCGTTGGGTGAGGTCACGCAGGCGCGTTCGATGGCGTTTTCGAGCTCGCGAACATTGCCGGGCCACGAGTAGTTGAGCAACACGTCCATCGCCTGCGGCGAAATGTGCTTGGGCGGATCGTTGGGCCGAACGTACTTGCCCGCGAAATACGAGGCAAGCAGCGGGATGTCCTCGCGCCGCTCGCGCAACGGCGGCAGATCGATCTTGATCACGTTGAGCCGATAGTACAGATCCTCGCGGAAGTGGCCTTCTTGCACCAGCTTATGCAGCGAGCGATTGGTGGCGCCGATGACGCGGACGTCGACCTCGATGCTATCCGTGCCGCCGACGCGCTCAAAACGGCGTTCCTGCAGGACGCGCAGCAGCTTGGCCTGCATGGCGGCGGGGATGTCGCCGACTTCGTCGAGGAAAATCGTGCCGCCGTTGGCCAGCTCGAACCGGCCCAGTCGCCTGCCCACCGCACTCGTGAACGCGCCCTTTTCGTGTCCAAACAATTCACTCTCGAGCAGCGTTTCCGGCAACGCGGCGCAGTTGACCGCGACCATCGGCCCCGTGCGCAGGTGCGACGCGTGATGGATCGCCAGCGCGATCTGTTCCTTGCCGGTGCCGGTCTCTCCTTCGATAAGCACCGTCGTGTTCGACTGGGCGACATTGCTGATCATCTCGAAGACGGCATGCATGCGCGGACTTTTGCTGATGATGTTGCGGAACGAATAGCGCGACTGCAACTGTTCGCGTAGCGACGCGACCTCGTCCTGCAGCCGGCGTTCGCGCAGCACGCGTTGCACCACCATGCGCAGATGGTGGGCGTCGATCGGCTTGGTGAGGATGTCGTACGCGCCGAGCCGCATCGCCTGGACGGCCTGGCCAATAGTCCCCTGGCCGGTCATGACGATGACGGTGACCGGGATATTGCGTTTCTGGATCTCTTCCATTAGCCCGAGTCCGCCGACGCTCGGCATCATCAGGTCCATCAGAAAAATGCTGTAGTTGTGGGCACCGAGGGCATGCAGGGCGCCTTCGCCGTCGCTGATTTCGTCTACATGCAGGTCCGGTTCGGCTCCCATTAGTTTTTTCAAGGCAGTACAGGTGGAATCGCCGTCGGCAACGAGAATGCGGCGTTGCATGATGAAGCCTCCTGAAATCCGTGGTCGGCCTCCGCTGCCGTGCTCAGTCCAACGATGAATCAGGGCGGACAAGGATAGGCGATTTGATTGGGTCGAGTCTGCGAAGAAGTAACATAATTATAGGATGGGCAACCGGATGCCTACAACCCGTGAATCTGAATTCTCTGTTCGAGCAGGGTGCATACGCCAGGCAGGATCGCAACGGCATGTGCAATTGGTGAGTTCCAGAAGCGGCGGGATGCATCTTCGGTCAGGCAATTCGCCCAAAGGGGTGGAGACAGCTCTTATAGCAAGACCGGGAATTACCTGAATGCAGGTCCGGACCAGGGCGCGGCATGATACGATCAAAATCCCGGCTTCGCCGGCGGCGGAGCGTACGGCCGATCCGGCACCGCTTGCCACATCCGCGGCACGCTCGGATCGCGCAGGTATCCGCCAGGCGCGTACCAGATTGCCAGATTGATCGTGAGCGCCAGACACGACGTCGCCAGTCCCGCGATGGCCCAGCGCAGGTTCATCTGCCAGACCGTCGAAGCGAGCAACGCCGCCACACCGAGCGCAATGCCAGCCACGCTCAGCGGAATCCCCAGGATCGGCAGGAAAAAGAGCAGCAGCCCGATCGCGCCCAGTACCAGCGCCGCCATGCCCAACCCCGGCGGCGGCATGCGAACGTGAGAAAGTGTCGACATGGGAATCTCCAAAGTGCGACCGCCAGGATTTCGACTCAAATGCAAACGGAACACTAATCGAACACTAATCCAACACTAATCAAACACCCAAACACCTGTTCCAGATTAGTGTTCGATTAGTGTTCGATTAGTGTTCCGTTTCGCATTTGAGCCCTCAATGGCCCGGAGTGAACGGGATCATGCCGCGCGACAGGTAGTCGTTGAGCGTCAGCACGAACAGGATCACGACCCAAAAGCTGGTGACGCCGATGACGATCCATGTGAGCCGCGGACTGTGAATCACGTGCATGAAAAACAGCAGCACCAGGCTTCCCTTGCATGCCGCGATGAGCAAGCCGATGACGGTGTGCCAGATGCCGACGAGCGGCAAGAACGATACGCCGACGGTGAGCACGGTCAACACGATCAGCACGATGCACACGATCACATACGTCCGAGTCGCGATCATTCGTTCCGCCATGTCGGTCTCCATCACAGCGTATGCGTGCCTTGCAAGTAGAGCATGGGCAAGAGCACGATCCATACCAGGTCGACGAAGTGCCAGTAGAGAGCCGTGACGTCGACGGCCGTGTAGCGCGTCGGCGTGAAACGTCCCTTCGCCGCCAGCACCAATATCCACACCACGACGCCGATGCCGATCGTCACGTGCAACCCGTGCAGGCCGGTCATGATCCAGTAGAAGAGCAGGAACAGCTTGACGTGGGGCACCTGGTCGGCGTGCAGACCTTCTTGCACCCATTCGCTGTCGTCGAAGCGCCAGCCCGGGATGAGGTTCTCGCGATAATCCAGGTAGTACTCGAGCCCCTTCAGGCACAGGAACACGCATCCGAGTGCAGCCGTCAGCGCGAGGCACCAGCAAGTGCGTCGATTCTCGCCGAGCCTCGCGAAATGCACGGCGAGGACCATCGTCAAGCTGCTGACGAGCAGGACGACGGTGTTGATGCCGCCGATGACCCAGTTGAGCTTTTGGCTGCCGGCCTCGAACGCCTCCGGGTACTTGATGTGGTACGCGGCCAGGCCGAGAAACAGGACGCCAAAGAAGAGAACCTCGGTGGCGAGGAAGACCCACATGCCGAGGACGGCCGTCTCGTGCTGCTGCTCGAGATTCGCGTACTGCTCCTCGAGCGGATGGCTCGCGAGCGCAGTCAGCTCCAGCTCGGCACGCTCGTCTGCGGTCAGGATTGATTGGTCAAGGCTCATTTTGCGCCTTCTCCAGGTGATACTCGTAAGGCCCGCGCACAACCTCCGGCGTCGTCTCGAAATTGTCGCGCGGCGGCGGCGACGGCGTCTGCCATTCCAGCCCCGTCGCCTTCCACGGATTCGGCCCCGCCGGCTTGCCGTATAGCAGCGAATACGTCAGGTAAAACAGCGGCAGAATGTAACCTACCGCGAGAATCGACGCACCCGCCGACGACATCACGTTCCACACCTGGAACTCCGCCGGATAGCGATGATATCGCCGCGGCATCCCGGCATAGCCCACCAGGAACTGCGGCAGGAACGTCAGGAAGAAGCCAACGAAGATGATGATCGCCGACATACGCGACCACCATTCGGAATACATTTTTCCCGTGATCTTGGGCCACCAGTAATGCAGCCCGGCCATGTAGCCCATGACCATGCCGCCGACCATGATGAAGTGAAAGTGCGCGATGACGAAGTAGGTGTCGTGCACGTGCATGTCCATGCCAAGCGCGGCAAGGAAGAGCCCCGTCAGCCCGCCCGCGGTGAACAGGCAGACGAAGCCGAGCGCGTACAGCATCGGCGCCTCGAACGAGATCGAACCCTTGTACAGCGTCGCCGTCCAGTTGAACACCTTGATCGCCGAGGGCACGGCGACGAGGTAGCTGAGGATCGAAAACACCATGGCCGCGTACATCGAAATGCCGGCGACGAACATGTGATGGGCCCACACGAAGAAGCCGACGCAGGCAATGCCGAAACTGGCGAGGGCGACCATCGTGTAGCCGTAGAGGTTCTTGCGGGCAAAGCAGGGGATGACTTCGCTGACGATGCCCATGCCCGGCAGGATCATGATGTAGACCGCCGGATGCGAGTAGAACCAGAAGAGATGCTGGAACAGCAGCGGATCGCCGCCGAGCGATGGGTCGAAGACGCCGATGTGCAGCAACCGTTCGAGAATGACGAGGATGAGCGCCATTGCCAGCACGGGCACCGCGAGCAAGAAGATGAAGCTGGTCGCGTAGATCGTCCACACGAAGATCGGCAGCCGCCACCAGGTCATGCCCGGCGCCCGCAGGCGATGCGTCGTCACGATGAAGTTGAGCCCGGTGAAGATCGACGAAAAGCCGGAGATGACGATGCCGATCAGCGCGGGAACGACGTTATAGTGCGATGATTGCGAGGTGTATGGCGTGTAAAACGTCCAGCCGGTGTCGAGACCGTTGCCGAGCATCGCGAAGAGTGTCCAGGCGGCGCCGATCGTGAACAGGTACCAGCTCGCCAGGTTGATGCGCGGAAACGCGAGGTCCTTGGCGCCGATCATGAGCGGCAAGCAGAAATTCCCCAGCACCGCGGGCACGACGGGCACGAGGAAGAAAAAGACCATGATGACGCCGTGCATCGTGAAAAGCCGATTGTACGTGTCGGCCGAGACGAGGCCGCCATCGGGCGTCATCAGGTTGAGCCGCACGATCGAGATGGCGACGCCGCCGAGGAAGAACATCGCAGTCACGGTGATCAGGTACAGGATGGCGATGCGTTTGTGATCCTTCGTCAACAGCCATGAGACCACGCCGTGTGCGACGTTGAGATACGTCGCGGGCCTGGGCTCCGGGGCCGGCAGAAGGGCGACCGGTTCCTGCGTGGCCGTGCTCATTTCTCCTCCTCGATGATTGGCGTCCGCGCCGGCGGCACGGATTCCTCGAAACGCCGCGGCGTCTGTCCCTTCTTCAGCGACTTGATGTACGCAACAAGCTGATTGACATCCTCCTGATCAACCTGCCCCTGAAACGTCGGCATGATGTTCTCCCAGCCCATCACCACCTTCGCGCCCGGCGTCATGATCGATTCGCGCAGATAGTCCTCATCCGCGATCACGGAGCGCCCATCCCGCAACTGCACACGCTTGCCGTACAACTCCTCCAGCACCGGAGCTCGGGCGTCGGCATCAGCGCTGTGGCAACTGATGCAGCGATACTTCAGAAACGTCTTTCGCCCTTGAAGCGCCAGCGAACCTTCCGCGCTCTCGTTCAGCCACCTCTGATAATCGCTCGGCTCCATCACCACGATCCGCCCTTTCATGTCCGCATGGCTGGTGCCGCAATACTGCGAGCAGAACAGGTGATACGTCCCCACCTCAGTCGGATGAAACCAGACCGTAGTGTAGCGGCCCGGCAACACATCCATGTGCACGCGAAACGCCGGCACGAAAAAGCTGTGGATCACGTCCTCCGATGTCAGCAGCAGCTTGCACGGCTGTCCGACCGGCACGTGCAACTCGTTGATCTCGCGCTGTCCCTCCGGATGCTGGAACTTCCACATCCACTGCTTGCCGACGCCATACACCACCGGCGCGTGATCCGGGGCCCGAAAGGCGTCGAAGTAAACGATCGCGCCCCAGACGAAGATGCCGAGAAAGATGACGAGCGGCGTTGCGCTCCAGAAGATTTCCAGATGCAAGTTACCGCGCATCTCCGCCGGCGGCAGCGTTGACGTGCGGCGCCGATAGCGGATCGAAAAGTAAATGATCAGCACGGCAACCATCAAGCCAACGGCACCGCAGATGAGCACGAGGGCCAGAAACAGCTGGTCCACCGCGGTGGCCGTCGTGGAGGCTTGCGTCGGAAACCAGACGATGTCCTTCTTCATGGATTCACCTGCGGTTTCTCACTCGCGGGAATGATGTTGGAGGCAAGGGAGGGCGAGGCTCCTGCCGAG